>JACMIM010000715.1 GCA_014381165.1 Roseiflexaceae bacterium | reverse complement strand
TCGGCAAATGACACGCGGGCTAGAAAATTGTCCAGGGGTACAACAAAAGACAACGACGCGCAATCAACGCATTGTCCACGCGTTCGCTTTGTGCGTCATAATGCTGTGTTGTTCCGTGGTTGGCGCAGAGCGCTCAAAGCTAAAGCAACGGGTGTGCAACAGCTACAACAACCTTACCGCGTATCCCGCCCTGTTCATAGTAGCGATGCGCCGCCTGAATCTGGTCGAGCGGAAAAACTCGGTCGATCAGCGGGCGCAGTTGCCCCGCGTCGATCAGGCGCGCCAGCAATGCCAGGTCGTGCCCGCGCGATTGGGTAATGACAAAGCTGTAGCGCTGGCCGGTCGGCTGGAGCCGGGCGGCCAGCATGCTGGTCGGATACGCCCGCGTGGCAACGGCGATGCCAGCTGGCCCTAGCGCGCGCCGGGCCTCGGCGAAGTCGAGATGCCCGGCAGCATCGTAGATTACATCCCAGCGCTCGCCAAGTTTGCTGTAGTCCTCGCGCGTGCGGTCGATAGTTGCATCGGCACCAAGCGCGAGAATCTCGGCTACCTGGTGATCGCGGCAGACCGCCGTGACGTGGCAGCCAGCGATCTTGCCGAGTTGCACGGCAAACGAGCCGACGCCGCCCGCCGCGCCGATCACCAGCAGGCGCTGGCCTGCACGCAAGCTAGCCCTGCCGTACAGCCCCTGAAGCGCAGTCATTCCAGCTAGTGGCACGCTTGCCGCGCTGACTAAATCAAGGCTGGCGGGCGCGTAGCCCAGTTTATCCTGATGCAGGCAGATGTACTCGGCGTTACCTCCGGCCCGTAACCCCGTCAGCGCATACACCTGCTCGCCAGGGATGAATGAGGTGACGCCCGGGCCGCATGCCTCGATCACGCCGGCAATGTCATAGCCAGGAATGTGTGGTAGCTTGCCTGCGTGAACCGGGCGGCCCTTGCCCTGCCGCCCCGCGATGTCGCCGGCATTCAAGCTGGAGGCGGCGACACGCACCAAAACCTCGCGTCGGGCTGGCTGTGGCTTGGCGACTTCCTCGATTTCGATAACCTCGGCCCCGCCGTAATGATGGAATCGTGCTGCGCGCATGAGATATCCTACTTGTCTGTTAGCTGAGCCAAACCTGTTCGATCCATGCTGCCAGATTCGGCCAGTGTTCCTCTGATAACCCGTTGTGCGACCAATACAGCACACGTCCATCGGCAGTCAAGCAAAAGTAATCGCCATTGTCTTCGCAAAATGGAAGAAGTGGGTCGGGAACACCGGCGGCCCACCCACGGCGTGCAAGGCCGACCAGGCCGCTATGACCGGCCTCTGGTGTGACTTGCCCCGGCTCGTATGCGCCATACGTGATACCGCTTGCGGTCAAGAGATACTGGCGAAAGTCGGGGTGAAAGTTGATATTCAGTTGCTGTTCGGCTGCTCGAACTTCCTCCTCCGTGGGTAGCCGTGCTGGTCTGGGAACCGCTTCAGCGCGGCTGCGGAGCTGTACTAGCACTGAAGTTATGGGCATATAATCCTCGCCGAAGTACACAACATGAGTTCGAGCCGCTCATGTGAGGCGCTTTCTGCTTGTACCACAGGTGACAGTGAATTGGCTTCACTCTTTCATCCAAATCTCAAAGACAGGCCCGAAAGTCTTTAACCTCGATGTATTCTACGCTCCGATGCAGATCGAGCTTGAATTGAACGAGATAGCGATTTAGACAAGGAAAGCTAAACCTTCCTGGGGTGTTCTCAATATAACTGTTGATATTGTAATATTCGTCCATTGGAATATACGAAAAATGCAGCCTGTTGTATGTCGGCTCTGCTAGACGCATAGCGCCCTGAGCAGCGAGGAAGTCATAGGTCTGTTGTTCGGTTGTACCAATGGGAATCTGGTTTAGCAGTGCTTCGCGTACTACTTCTAAATCAGATAGTTGGCTGTCGGGAAGCAGAAGCGGATCAAGGTTTCTGCACCCAGCTATAAACAATAGTCACTGTTGCGTTACCCCGTGCCACGGTGGCGCAGATACGCGGCGATGAATGCGTCGATATCGCCAGCGAATACCGCGCGCAGGTTCGAGTTGGCGAGGCCGGTGCGTGGATCCTTGACCTGTGAGCGGCGCGAGAGTTGGTAGGTGCGGGCCACCGATCCCCAGGGCGGCGCGGCTTGCAGACCACCTGGCTCGCGCCGCGCCGCCGCTAGCTTGCCGCGTAGCAGCGCCAGCACCAGTGTCTCTGCGCCAGCAGCATCAGTATCGGTGGCGGCAACCGCGCTCAGGCCGCTCGGCTGATGCACGGCCCGACCCTCGGCGCGCAACCGCCGCAGCCGCCTGCCCCGCTCGTGGATGCTGCGCACATCGACTACCAGTTCGTTTGGCGGCAGGCGTAACGCGCTTTCTTCCAGCACCGGCAGCAGCTCGACCCGCACCTGCGTCACTTGCTTTCGGCGCGCCTCGCCAGCTTGCACCAGCTCGGCGAAGCGATGGGTGCCGCGCTCCGACTGAAGCAACCCGTATGCGCCACGCCCCTCCACCAGCAACGTGGCCCGCCACTCGCCGCTATCGACCGATGCTTCCTCGATCGTGCCGCATACGAAATCATGTTGAGCTGCCCAGGTTGTGTACAGCTCGATCAGCTGGCTGGCCCAACGGGCGGCCTCGGCGTCGCCGGGGGCTGTCGAGATGGTCAGATAGGCGTCGCCCCACTCTTCCGGCGCACCAAAGTACTGCTCCAGCTCGGCAAAATCCAGATCGTGTTCGAGTTGGGCCAGGTGACGTGCTGCCTCGGGGATGAGCCTGCGCTCATGGCGTTCGGCAATGCGCGCAACCGTTGTCTCCAGATCCTCCAGTGCGCGGCGCAGGTCGTCGCCACGGTCGACACGCTGGCTGACCTCGCTTAACTCGGACAGCCGTTCTTCGGCGGCGCGGCTATCATCCCAGAAGGCCGGGCCACTCATTTCCGCCAGCAGTTCGTCCATGCGTTCGCGGGCTGTCTGCATTTCCATCTGCTCACGGTAGCGCTCCAGCCGCGTGCGCGCTGCCGCCACCGCCGCCGCGAGATCCACGGGCGAGTAGGTGCGCTTCTGGCCATCGAGCGTGACGGTCGCCTCCAGCCGCTCTGGCTCGGTTTCCTGCACCCAGTCGGCCTCGATCAGCTCGCCACGGGTGTACAGGCGCACCGTGCGCTCGGCCTGGCCAGCTGGGCGCGAAAGAATGGCGCGGGCCAGCGGGTAGGAGATGCGCTTTTCGATTTGGCGCTTGAGGTAACGTGCGCCATAGCGCGGGCTGTAGCCGTGTTTGAGCAGCAG
Source organism: Roseiflexaceae bacterium (assembly GCA_014381165.1). Classification (GTDB taxonomy): domain Bacteria; phylum Chloroflexota; class Chloroflexia; order Chloroflexales; family Roseiflexaceae; genus JACMIM01. The sequence goes on along the minus strand of JACMIM010000715.1, from coordinate 12,296 downwards.
ATCGATCACGGCGTCGTCCAGCTCGACCGAAATGCCGCGCCGGGTCAGGCCTTCGCGCGTGAACAGCTTGCGCAGCTCGCGATAGGCGATATGGCGCATATCGGCCAGTGAAAGCGGCTTGAAAAAGATCACACTGTCGAGTCGATTGATAAATTCTGGCGTGAAAAAACTCTCGGTCTCGCGCATGATGCGGCGCTCGGTCGCATCCACATCCTCGCGCCCGCCAAAGCCCCACGATTCGCCATGCAGCATGGATGCGCCAAAGTTGCTGGTCATGATTAGAACCATGTTGCGCAGGTTGATTTCTTCGCCGGCTGGGTTGACCAGAATGCCCTCGTCGAAAACCTGGAGAAAGCGCTGAAAGATCATCTGGTGGGCTTTCTCGAACTCGTCCAGCAGCACCACGCCAAAGGTTTCGCCGGCCAGACGCCGCGAAAGCAGGCCGCGCTTGAGCGCAAGGTCGTCGGAATCGGGGTCGCCGAATAGTTCCTCGTACTGCCAATAGAAAGCGAAATCGGCCATGTTGAAGCGCAGCAGCCGCTCTTCGCTGCCGAACAGAAAGGCGCACAGCGTTTTGGCTAGCTCGGTTTTGCCCACGCCAGTTGGCCCTAGGAACAGAAACACGCCCATTGGCCGGGCTGGGTCGTTCAGGCGCGCTTTGAGCAGCGCCACGGCCTGCACAACCGCAGCGATCGCTGGGTCTTGTCCCAACACCCGCTCACCAAAGTAGCGCTGCACCTCGGCTTCGGCAAACACCACACCATCGTCGAGCAGCAGCCGCGCCAGGCCGGTGCGCTCGGCAAACGAGGCAATCAAGTGGCTGGCGTCGAGCTGGGTTGCATTGTTGCGGCGGGCAAAGCGCAGCGCGTCTTCCAGCAGATCGACGGCTTTGCCGGGCAGGGCCTGGTTGAGCAGAAATCGTGAGGAAATATCGAGCGTGGCGTCGATGGCCTCCTGCTGTGGCTCGATCGCCGGCTCGCCGACCAGATCGAGCGCCGCCGCCTCCAGAATCGGCCGCGTGCTGTCGACGCTGAGATCGGCTAGTGCGATCGGGGCAAAACAATCGGCAAAGGTCGTATCATCGCTGGCGGCGACGCGCCAGATATCGGCGCGGGCTTCAGCCAGCCAGCGCTGGCGGCCATTGCGCAGCGATGTCACCAGCGCATCGGCCAGGTCGCTTTCGTCATCGCCCTGCTTGCCCGCGCCCACCGCGTAGTGCGCGTCGCGCAGAAACAGCATGACGCCGCGTTCCTCCAAACCGTGCAGAAGCTTGTTCAGATTCTCGCGCCAGCCTTCGCCAAATGAAAGGCCGGAGATCAGGCTGGCGGGCGAAACTTCATACACGGCGAGGCCACGCAGCTGCTCTGGACACTCGCCGCTGGCGATCCGGCGGGCCAATTCGTGCGCAAGTGCGGTTTTGCCACTGCGTGCCTTGCCAACCAGCAGTGGCCGCTTGCTGCTATCGGCGCGCAGCAGCTGCCAGACTGCTTCGACCTGTGTGTCGAAGCCATGGGCACGGCGCGCAGTTGAGCTGGCGGCCTCGCCAAGATTGGTGGCACAGCGGGCCAGCAGGTGTTCGGTGGTCGGTTCGGCTGGCTCGACGGGTTTGGCTTTGGCCGCGCGCTTTTTGCGTTGTGGTTCAGGTGCCAGGCGGCGAAGTGCGGCGGGGCTTAACAGGCTGTCGTCCGGATCTGGCGCATGGGTCATGGCGTTCCGGTGCCTCGTTCTAATCGGGAGCTGGCGTATTATAGCACGAAGGCGCAAAGACAAACGGCACGAACGCGCCCTTTTGCGGTTCGTGCCGTTTGTGCCAAGGCTTTTTGGTCGCTAGGCGACTTCGGCGTAGCGGCTGAGGCGGCGGTGATCGACCGCGATGCAGCGATCCATGACGACTTTCAGGCCAGCCTGGCGGGCGAGATGGGCGGCCTCGTGGTTGACAACGTCAAGTTGCATCCAGATAGCTCCCGCACCCACTGCGATCGCCTCTTCGACCACCTCGGTGGCGTGTTCAGGGCGACGGAAGATCACGACGATATCGATATGTTGACTGATGGCGCGTAAGCTAGATACGGGCTGAACGCCAAGGACGGCTTGGGAAAGGCCAGGATTGACTGGGATAATCTCATACCCATTGCGCTGCAGGTAGCGCGCGACGGCGTGCGAGGGGCGCGCGGGATTGTCGCTCATACCAACAATGGCGGTCACATGGGCCTGCTGGAGCAGATCGTAGAGCTGGTTGTCGGAAGGCACGAAACGCCTCCTTCTAGAATTATCGGCTAGATACACCGAAACGGTGTGTAGCAAGCCTAGGTACACTACACTAAACGCAAGTTTGCGCTAGTTCGCAACGCTTGTGAGACAATCGTTACCGGCCCAAAAGCTGCGCACAGAAAACGGCGATGCCGCCCGAAGGCAGCTTCGCCGTTCTTTATCGTGATCATGCTACTCCTTTCCGTTGGGAAAAGCAAGTATACTGGGCGCTGCCACACACTACGAAACGCGGCGTCTTCCTTACGAGGGGTTGTAGTACATGCTCAGTACGATTCATCTCCGTACATTTCTTGCCGTTGTCGAAAGCGGCAACTACAGCCAGGCCGCCGAGCGGCTGCACATGTCGCAGCCAGCGGTGAGCCAGCACATTCAGGCATTGGAGCAGCAGTTCGACCATGCGCGGCTGTTTCGGCGGGTGGGCCAGCAGATGTTACCGACCCACGCGGGCGAGCAGTTGATCGATGTGGCGCGCGAGATGCTCGCATTAGCCCAGCGTGCTGAAGAGGATATCCGGGCCATGCGCGGGCAGATCAGCGGGCGCGTGGTGCTTGGCTGCACACCCACCAGTGGCGAGCACCTGCTGCCCACACTGCTGCTGGGGTTTCGCACGCGCTTTCCAGCGATCGCCGTTGAAGTAGCGCTCGCGCCGTTAGAAACGCTGCTTGAGTGGCTAGCATCGCAGGCAATTCATGTGTTGCTTGCCGAGGAACAGCAACGCAAGCGTGGCTGGGAGGCGCAGCTGCTTGGGAATGAGGCGCTGGTGCTGCTTGCGCCGCGCGGCCATGCGCTGCTTCAGCAGGAGCAGGTGGTGCCTGGCCAACTCAAAGGGCTACCGCTGGTGCTGCCGCGCCGCAGCGCGCCCCTGCGTCGGCTGATCGAGGATGGCCTGCGCCGCCGTGGGGTTGGTAACGCCGAGATCGACATTGCGATGGAAACAGATAGCACGGGAATGATGGTTGAAGCTGTGCGCAGCGGTGTTGGCCTGGCATTTGTGCCGCAGTCGTGTGTGCCGCGTGGGCGCGATACCAGTGTGATCAATGTCGCAGGGCTTAATCTACAGCTCGATTGGCACCTTGTCCGCTCGCGCGAACGTGGCGCACCGCGCTCAGTTCAGGAGCTATTTAGCTTTTTGGCTGGAAAAGACAGTCGCCGTATTCTTGCCAAGAATGGTCTCAAGATACCACCTGAGCCGCCCGCGTAACTTACTTGAGGGGTATAGCAACGTGCAGTCGCGTTGATGCCCTGACCCCCTGCCCCTCTCCCGCGGGGAGAGGGGCAGGGGTGAGGGTGCAGGATTGGCGTCTTGGTGGTAAATTTGCTGCTCATGCAGCTGGCAAGCGTTTTGATGCGTGTTCGTGAACTAATCGTCACGCTGCCGCAATCAGGATCGCTTGTTGCCAGCTGAACCGTGTGCTATACTTTTTTTATTCTAGCCGTACCGTATCCTCAGTGGGAGCAATGGGTGAGCGCCGATCTACCTGATTTACTTCAGGAAGCGCATGTGATTGTCGAGCAGCAGCAGGCCCGACTGCACGCGCTCGCAGCAACCGCGCGGCAGCAGCGCGAGCTGGCTGCCGCGAGTGTGCGCCAGGTTGAACGGCAGCTCGACGAAGCAAACATTCAGCATCGTGCGGCAGTGCAGCGGCGGCTGCCAAATGTGGCACTCATGGCGCAGCGCTGCCAGGAGCTACGTGAGCGGCTGGACGCAGTCGAGCGTGAGCTTCAGCGCCAGCAGCACGCGCTGAAACAGATCGAGCAGCTGGCCAGCCAGATCGCTATGAGCAGCGGGTCACTCAACGATCAGAGCGTGAGCAGCGATCCCTGGGCGCTGGCATTGCGCTCGCAGGTCATCTTTGGGCGCGAAGAGGAGCGTGTACGCTTGGCTCGTGAGGTGCATGATGGGCCAGCTCAAGTGCTCGCCAATTCGCTGATGGTGCTGGAATCGGCCTACGGCCTGGCGCAGCCGCTCGGCAGCCAAAAACTGCTGACCATGCTCGACCGCATGCGCATGGCGACCCGCGAGGGCTTGCAAGAGGTACGCCGTTTCATTGCTGATCTGCGGCCGGGCAAACTCGAAGAGCAAGGGCTTGGCGCGGCAATCGAGGAGTACGTGCGCGGCTATAGCAACGCCTATGGAACCACTGTTCAGCTCGACCTGGAACCGCTGCCAGCCTTGCCAACCGAAACAGCGATTGTGCTGTACCGGATCGTTCAGGAGGCACTGCAAAACGCGCACAAATACGCGCGGGGCGCGACCATTGCACTGCATCTCCGCCAGCAGCACAGCCATTTGACGCTGACTGTCAAGGACAATGGCCCTGGCTTCGATGTCTATGAGGTTGCAAGACGTGCTGGGCAAAGTAGCTGGGGTCTTACCAGCATGCGTGAGCGGGCCGAACTGATCGGCGCACGCTTCACCGTTAGCTCGCGGCAGGGGCAGGGTACTGAGGTGATGGTGGTGCTGCCACTGGAGGGCTGAGGGCTGAGGGCTAAGGGCTAAAGACCACACAGCGACCTTGCCTCATCTTAGCCCTCAGCCCTCAGCCCTTAGCCCTTGAGAGGGTATTATGGCCGATATCATAAACGTCCTAATTATTGATGATCACCCGCTATTTCGTCAGGGTATTCGTTGGAGCCTGGAAGAGGCTGGCGATATGCGGGTTGTTGGCGAGGCTGAGAACGGGCAAGAGGCGATCAAGCTTGCCGAGCGGACGACGCCTGATGTTGTGCTGGTCGATATCAATCTGCCTGGCCTGAATGGCCTGGAGGTAGCCCGCGTGATCAAGCGGCGCGATCCGCGCATGGGCCTGATTGTATTGAGCGTGTACGAGGACGACGACCAGCTATTTCAAGCCATCAAGGTTGGTGCAGCTGCCTACTCCTCGAAGGATGTCCATCCTGAGGCGCTGATGCATATGATTCGTGAGGTTGCGCGTGGCCGTTATATGATCAATGACAGCGTGCTGGCCAAGCCGCATGTCGCCACGCGCGTGCTGCACCAGTTCCGCGAGCTGGCCGCCAGCGACGACGAGCAAACTTCGTCGCTGTTCGCCCCGCTGACCTCGCGCGAGATCGAAATTCTTGATTGTATCGCCCGCGGGCTTTCTAACAAGGAGATCGCCAACGAACTTTCGATCAGTGGTCAGACGGTGAAAAATCACATCACCTCGATTCTCTCCAAGCTGCAAGTCAATGATCGAACAATGGCGGTGATCTATGCGATCCAGAAAGGTTGGATCAAAATGGGCTTCGAGGGCCAGCCAATCACGAAGTAGCACGCACGCTCACCGCGACAGGTTCAGGACTTTCGCTTAAAGCGTCTTTCTCGCCTGCGGCGGGCAAGGAATTGTTTTTTCTTAGCAGTTTTTCGCGACGCAGTGCAAAAAACTGCTAAGAAAGAGTGATTTTTGGTAGCAAGCGAAAGTCCTGATGTTAAAACACCAAGGCACCAAGATTTTTATCTTGGTGCCTTGGTGTTTTGGTGGTATAACGCAACTCAGGGCGGGCTTGCCCGCTAACGCACAATGTACCAGCGTTCGATGTTCCACAGATACAGCGGGCTTTTGAGATCGACTGGGCCATCAAGTGTGGCGACCGAAGGGCTCAGGGCGGTCTGTACGCGGTCGCTCCATAGATACAAGTAGGGTTTCATGTCGCTCAGGCGCTGCTGTGTGCGCCGGATGGATTGGCTGCGCTGCTCGGTATCGTACAGCTGGCGTGCCACGACAGCCTGAGTTTCATACGCAGGATCGTTGAAGCCGACAAAGTTGAGTACGGCGCGCGCGTCGGCGACGCCCTGATTGATCTGGCTGCTGTGAAACAGCGCATAGTCGTCAGGATCGTAGAACAGGTAGTCGGCGAACTGTGGGTCGCCCGCGCCACCCACCCAGCTACCCATGAGCAGGTCGAAGTCATAGGGTGGCAGGTAGCGCGGCTGGATCTGGCTGGTGAAATCGGTGGGTTGCACCGTCAGGCTGATGCCAATGGTCGCGACGGCTTTGGCGATAAACTCAGCCGCCTTCACGCGGCGTGGGTCGTCGCCGCGCACCAGAATCTGCGCTGCGAGGCTGCGACCATCGCGCTGGCGCAGGCCCGCTTCGCCCGCCCGCCAGCCCGCCGCATCCAACAGTGCGCGCGCCCGATCGAGTTCGACTGTCGAAGTTGGTGAAGTTGGCGGCGGCGTGAAATCGGCCCAGGAGCCAAGCGCTGCGCCGTGGCCTATTGGCGTGCCCGCGCCTGCGGTGGCCTGTTGCACAAGCGCGGGTATATCTACCGCAGCCGCCAGCGCGTTGCGCAGGGCCGGATCCTCGAACACGCGCCCGGCGCGGGTGTTGAAGGCCAGAAAGAACGAACCATTTTCGGCATACTCGCCGCGCTGTGCATTCGGTGGCGGCGGTTGTGTGGGCGGCAGTTCGGCCAGCAGCAGGCGGCCATCAGCCAAGGCTTGGCTGGCCAAGGCAGCGTCGGGCGCGACCACCAGCGTCACGCGGTCGAGCAGCGGCGGGCCACGGTAGAACAGCGAGTTGGCGGCCAGCGTGATGCTTTGGCCAGGCGCGCGCGTTTCGAGTTTGAACGGGCCACTGCCGGTCGGTGCATCCCAGAAGTTCAGCGTCGAAAGGTCGCGGCCATTCAGCAGGTGGCGCGGCAGGATCGGCACCGCCAGATCGGCCATGATAGGCGCGTAGCGCTCGGTCAGCGACAGCTCGATCGTGTTGGTGGCCAGCACAGTGGCGGTTGTAATACGGTTACGCAGATCTGCCAGCAGCGCGGTGGTTGGCGTGATCTCGCGCAGCGCGCCGAGCGTGTAGGCCACATCTTCGGCGGAAACCGGCACGCCATCGTGCCAGGTCAGGTTCGAGCGTAGCGTAAACGTGATTAGCCGACCATCGGCGGAGATGTCCCAGCGTTCGGCCAGATCGGGGCGGGGAACCAGCTTGTTGTCCAGGTGCGTCAGTCCACTGTACAGCAGCTGAATGGCCTGTTCTTCGGCGCGGCTGCGCGGCTGCCAGGGTTTAAGGTCGGGGAGATCGGCGCTGGCACGTATGGAAAGCGTGCCACCACGCGGCAGTGGGGTGGGCGTGGGCGGTGGCGGCGTCGCTGGGAGGGCGGTCGGCTGGGTGGGCTGCTGGGCGCAGGCCGCTAGGCCGCCGAGGAGCAGCAGGGTTAGGGCCAGCGCCACGAAGAAGATGCGTCGGGTCGGCAGATACGTCATGAGCGGCGTCTCGATCAAGCTATTTTTATCCGTGCAGAGTATACCACCGCGCTGCAACAGGTGTGCTATAATCGCGCGATGTGTCCGCCGCTAGCGTGAGTTACCATGGCGCGTTCCTCGTCGCGGGGCGATTCCCCGGCTGCTGTGCGTCCGTTTATCAAGTGGGCTGGGGGCAAGGGCCAACTGCTGCCGAAACTCTCGGCGCGGCTGCCAAGCAACTTTGGCCGCTACCACGAACCATTTGTCGGCGGGGCCGCGCTGTTCTTCCACCTGCATAATAACGGCCTGCTGCGGCACGGCGCGACACTCAGCGATTTCAATGCCGAGCTCGTCGGCTGCTACCAAGTGGTGCGCGATCAGGTCGAGCAGCTGATCGCGCTGCTATGCCAGCACCACGAGCAGCGCTTCAGCCGCGAGTACTTTCTTGATGTGCGCAGCTGGGATCGCCAGCCGGGGTTCTACGAACGGTACAACCAGATCGAGCGGGTTGCGCGCACGATCTTCCTCAACCGCACCTGCTACAACGGGCTGTACCGGCTCAACCGCAAAGGCCAGTTCAATGCGCCGTTTGGCTACTACAAGAACCCGCGTATCTGCGATGGCGAGAATCTGCGCGCGGTCAGCGCCGCACTTCAGGGCGTCGAGCTGCGCCAGGCCGATTTCGCCGAAGTGCTGCAAGCGGCCGAGCCGGGCGACCTGGTGTACTTCGACCCGCCGTATGTGCCACTCAGCGCGACCGCAGCTTTCACCACGTACACCGGGCGCACCTTTGGCCAGGACGACCAGCGGCGGCTGGCCGGTGTCGTGCGCGCCCTGGCCGAGCGCGGCGTGCATGTCATGCTTTCCAACTCGGATACACCGATCAGCCGTGAGATCTACCTGTCACCAGCATTTCAGCACGAGACGGTGCTCGCCAGCCGCAAGATCAACTGCGATGGGCGCAAACGCGGCAGCGTCGAGGAACTGATTGTGTGGGCGTATGCGTAGGGCGTACCTACGGTGTCATCATTGGTTCGCCTCGTGCTTCTTTCCCTCATCCCAAAGTGATATCCCAAAGCGATATCCCAAAACCGTGTGAGCCTGTCCTAAAAACATGTGACACCGGCCCCGTGACAGACGGACAATATCTGCATATGCTGTTCTCATCCAACACTCGCCAAAAGCAGAGGAGAGAGACGATGAACCGCCCCCGATCCTACACAATTGCTGCCGTGCTAATCGTGCTGTACAACGTGATCAGTTTGATGTTTGAGTTGCCCAACCTGTTGCAAGGACCCGGCGAGATATCCCCCGGTGTTGAAGGGCCACCTGTTTTCCTTTCAATCATCAATTTCACGCTGCTCATCCTCGGTCTTGTTTCGGCCTATGGGGTTTGGCAGGTGCAGAAGTGGGGCGTGACACTGGCGCTGATTGTGGCGGCACTCGGTATACTAACTGGAATACCTGCGATCATCTTTGCACCATTCCTTGCTCTGCGTGTGATCGGCGTAATTGGCGTGATTTGGAGCGCAGCTATCATCGTGTTGCTGCTACGGCCCCGCCCAAACTCAATCACGGCTTGACCGATGCTATACTGTAACTATGATATCAACAACGCCGCACGCTGATCCAACATCGCCGCAGCTTCCGGGCCAAATGCACCGGGAGTTGCGCGGCGGCGTGCGCCTGTCGGGCGATGTCTTGTTGAGCCATGGGCTACTTTACGGTATTCTGGTGGCCTACGCTAGCGCAGTTTATGGCATTGTCGTGACATGCGGTGGGTTCATCTACTGGTGGACTATCAATCCACCGTGGTGGTTCACGTTGCTCGCACTGGTGATTATTGTCGCTACCATTCTTCCCGTTCGCAGCTGGCTTCACACCTGCATTGATCGGCTTGTCTACGACTGGCACGACGACCCGTATGCGGTGATTAACGAGCTGCGGCAGCACCTCGATCTTGAGCCAGATCAGACGCCGCAAACGATTCTACCAGCTATCGTTGCGACGATAGCCGCAACGCTGCGTCTGCCCTATGTGGAGATCACGGCAGAGTTTGGTTCAGGAGCGCAAACTACGACCTATGGCACGCAGCTCACTCAGACCGACCCGCTGACGATTCCGCTTATTTACCGTGATGTACAGATCGGAGCGTTGCACACAGCGGGGCGACGACCGAACGAGCCGCTTTCGGCCAGCGATCTGCGCCTGCTGCACGATCTAGCCCGCCAGGTCGGGATCACGCTGCACGCGGCCCGCCTTTCCAATGCCTTACAGGCATCGCGCGAGCAACTCGTCACGGCCCGCGAAGAAGAACGCCGCCGCATCCGCCGCGATCTGCATGATGGCCTTGGCCCGACGCTGGCGGCGCTGCGCTTGCAATTAGGCGCATTACGCCATACGGTGCATGACAATCCGGACGAGGCCGTGCGCATCCTTGACGAGCTGCGTGCTGATGTGCGCAGCGCTACGGCCGATATCCGCCGCCTGGTGTATGATTTACGCCCGCCCCTGCTCGATGAGTTTGGGCTCGTCGGCGCGCTCCGCAACCTGGAGTTGTCCACCGACGAACTGACACGCACGGTCGACGCACCTGCCGAGCTTCCATCGCTTCCTGCTGCTCTGGAAGTGGCAATCTACCGCATTGCGAGTGAGGCACTGCACAATATCGTTCGCCACGCCCAGGCCACCCACTGCGCAATCAATCTTGATGTAGACGAAACCACTGCAACACTTTGTGTGACCGATAATGGCTGCGGCTTGCCTGCCAGCTACCTTGCGGGAATCGGCCACCGCTCGATGCACGAGCGGGCGACCGAACTGGGTGGCAGCGTGACCATCCTACCTATGCTTGCAGGCGGCCTGAGCATTATCGCCCGCTTCCCACGGACGGGAGCACAAGATGACTGAGCAGATTACAATTCTGATTGCTGATGATCATCCGCTGTTTCGCAAGGGCTTACGCGCCCTGCTTGCCACAATGCCCCAGGTGCATGTCGTGGGCGAAGCGACCAGCGGCAGCCAAGCTGTGCGCCTTGCCGAACAGTTGCAGCCGGCGCTAGTGCTGATGGATTTGCAGATGCCGAACGGCGATGGGCTCACCGCGACCCGCCAGATTACGTCCGCATGGCCACACTGTCACATTCTAGTCGTGACCATGTTCGAAGACGACGACTCGGTATTTGCAGCAATGCGGGCGGGCGCGCGCGGCTACGTGCTTAAAGATATGGACGACGACGAGATGACGCGGGCGATTCTGGCGGTTGGCCATGGCGAAGCGATCTTTAGCCCGGCGATCGCCGCCCGCATGATGCATTTCTTTGCGAACCGGCCCAGCCAATCACCAGTGTTCCCCGACTTGACAGAAAGCGAACGCAATGTGCTGCGGCTGATGTCGCAGGGGCTGGCGAATGATCTGATTGCTGTCCGGCTTGCGCTCAGCCCAAAAACCGTGCGCAACTACATCAGCAACATTTTCAGTAAACTTCAGGTTGCCGACCGCGCCCAGGCAATTGTGCGCGCCCGCGACGCGGGATTGACATAAGTGTGAAGGCGTTCAGATTTGGCTGCTACGCGCCGAGCTTACACACAAACACATGGTGCAGCGCGCCCATCAGGGTAGTCTGGTTGACACCAGTGGACTGGCCGCCGATTGATTGCGCGGGCGTGATGCTAGCGCTCTGGTTCAGCGCACTGTTGAGAAAGGTCAGCAGCTCGTTCCATGCGTCCTGCTGCGGCCCCGGCTGGCGAATCTGATCCACGCTGGCGACAAAGGCGTGCGGCTGGCCGTCGAAGACCCGAAAAGTGTGCGTCACATCGGCGGCGCTCAGGTTGGCCTCCAGCGCGTTCACTTCCGAGAGCGGAATGCTGGCGTCGGCCCCGCCCCAGATGCCGAGCACTGGCCCGCGCAGGGTGCGCAGCTGCTCAGGTGTGGTTTCGGCCATGCCATAGAACGTGGCGGTGGCGGCGACCTGTGGGTTGAACAGGCTGTAGTTCAGCGCGGTGCGCCCGCCGTAGCAGAAGCCTAGGATGGCGATCCGGTCGGCGGCCACATCGGGTTGTTGGCCGAGCCATGTGTAGACCGCATCGACATCGCCTGTGACCTGCGCGGTGTCGGCGGTTGCAACCTGGTAGAGCGCCCGTGGAATCCAGCTGGTGCTGCTGCCGCGCAATGTATCCGGCGCGATCACAAGGTAGCCAGATTGCGCCAACTCATCGGCCTTCTTGACGATCTGCTCGTTCAGCCCCCACCATTCGTGAACCATGATCACAGTTGGGTGTGGCCCCGCACCCGCCGGCCTGGCCACATACGCGCGCACCTCTGGCCCGCTGGGGTTGGCGATGCGCGTGTTGGTTAGCGCGTCAACGCGCCCGTTGCCCAGCCAGCCCTCGACCGCGATCGATGCGATCAGTGTCAGTGTGAGCGCCACGATGATCGCCACGACCCAGAGCAAAACTCGCCGAATGATTCGCATTGTTTCCTCGTAGTACAAGAGTTACGCGACCTGCCAGTCGCCGACCGCCCGGCGCGTAAACGCGCGGGCTACCTCTACGAAGCCCGCCTGCACGGGCTCAATCAGCCCGCGTAGGCGGGCTTCGTAACCACAGCCAGCGGCTTCAGCCGCCAGGCGCATCAGGCATGGCACGTCACCACGTAACTCCTGTCATATTACAGCAATTCTGGCGGATTTATGAAATAAGAAGGGGGTTTTTCTCGGGGGCTGAAGCCCCCAAACCCCGCTTTCCTCTGATATGAAATAAGAAGGGAGTTTTTCTCGGGGGCTGAAGCCTCCAAACCCCGCTTTCCTCTGATATGAAATAAGAAGCGGGATTC
>JACMIM010000714.1 GCA_014381165.1 Roseiflexaceae bacterium | reverse complement strand
GGCTATTGGAGGTACTGAACATGAAAATAAAAGCCTGGAAGAACTCGTAAAACATGCCGGTGCTATCTCTGCGCCTGTTCGGAATAACGGCGGCGGCACATAGCGGCGGCGTAGCAAGCGCCGTGCAACTGAGGCTCTTTCCAGGGTACAGCGTGCGGCGGCGCAGCAAGCGCCGTGCAACTGAGGCTCTTTCGCACGGTATGCGTGCGCTTGCTGCGCCGCTACTGGTATCGACGGCGCTGCTGGGGAAGCGGAAAGCGTTGGACGCGCTGCTCAAAGGTCAGTCGGCGGTAGTCGCCGGCGTCGATTAAAACGTGCTCCTCGCTGATCGTGCGGTCGGCCATGCGCGAGAAGATACGTGGGTCGATGTCGTCCGGCTTGCGGTTTGACGTAATGACGCTGGGCAGAGCGTAGTTGTAGCGATGGTTGATAATCTGAAACAGCTTCTCGCGAGCCCAGGGCGTGGCGCTCTCGGTGCCAAGGTCGTCCAGCACCAGCAGCGGTGCGTCGCGAATCTGCTCAAAGCGCTCGTCGTAGGCCTTTTCGCTCGATGGCCCAAAGGTCGAGCGTAGATGGTCGAGTAGATCGGGCACAACCGCAAACAGCACGCTGATATGTCGGCGCAGGGCTTCGTTGGCGATCGCAGCGGCCAGATGCGTTTTGCCACAGCCGTAGTTGCCAAACATGACCAGCCAGCCCTGCGGGCGGCGGGCGAAGCGCTGGGCGCGTTCATACGCCCGCTGGACGCCAGTGATATTGGGGTTGAAGGTGTCGAAATTCTTGTCGCGGAAGGCGTCGAGATTGCTCATCTGCTGAAGCTCCGCGACCACGCGCTGCTCCTTTTCGGCCATTTTGCACTCGCACGGAAACAGCACGCCAAAGTGCGGGTGGCCGTAGGGAACTGCCTCCAGGTAGTAGCCGACCCCATCACAGTGCGGGCAGACCGGATCAGAGATCGGAGGTGTCGCTTCCGCGTCGGAAGAGATCGCCATACTGTCCGTTGGTATATTTTTCAATATCGATAGGTCGCTCGGGCTTATCCGGCGGAAGTTGTCGTCCATTGGCTGCCCACCTCTCCAAAACTTTACGGATATAACGCCACGATCGTGCGTTGGCGCGCACCGCCTCGCGCATCGCATCCTCGATCCAGTGCTGCGGGTACTGTTCCTCGGCCTCACGTAATTCGTCCAGCAGCATGGGCGTGACCAAGCCAATGTTCTGCTCATACAGCCCAATCAGGCCAGGACGTTCGTCGGCCAGTTGCTGCTGCGGGTCGAGCGCGCGGGCAGCGGCGCTGGCTTGCTCGGCCCACAGCCGATTGGTCGCGGTGTTGACCACATACCAATTGGCTGCGCGCCCGTCGTCGGGAATGACGATATGCAGCAGGGTCATGCGGCGCACCGCCGCGTCCAGGCCCTCGGCTAGCAGTTCCTCGGGCGGGCGCAGTTTAGACAATGCGCGCAGCCCGCGCCGCAGCGACCGGTCGGCCAGCAGTTCATCCCAACTGGCGCGGCGCGGCGGCGCGCCCCTGGTGCGGCTGAGCCGGTAGAACACATGCAGCGTCACCTTCAGCTCACTCGGCAGTGTGATCGCCGGGATGACCTCGCTGAACAGCTCGGGCGGCAGACCAATGAGTTTATCAGTTGTAAAGCCGGTAAAGGGCATGTTGGTGACAAGATGACAAGGTGACAAGATGACGAGATGACAAGGTGACAAGGTGACAAGGTGACATAAAGATGGCATCTTGTCACCTTGTCATCTTGTCAGTAGCCATCCGGCGTTCGGTAGGTTAGGTTGGAAAACTTGGTCGTGCTAGCCTCGAAGCGCATGGGCACCACGGCGACTGGGCCGTTGCGGTGCTTGGCAATGTGAATCTCGGCCACGCCCTTTTTGTCGGTATCCGGGTTGTACAGCTCATCACGGTAAATGAACATCACGATATCCGCATCCTGTTCAATGCTACCACTTTCGCGAAGGTCGCTGAGCATTGGGATGTGGCTGGTGCGGCCCTCGACCGCGCGCGAGAGCTGCGAAAGCGCGATCACCGGGATGTTCAGCTCGCGGGCCAGCGCCTTGAGGCCGCGTGAGATCTCGCCGACCTCCTGCACGCGGTTTTCTCGCCCGCGCCCCTGCATAAGCTGAAGGTAGTCTATCACCAGCAGGTCGATGCCGACGCGGGCCTGGAGCCGGCGGGCCTTGCTGCGCACTTCCATAATCGACAAGCCGGCAGTGTCCTCGATATACACTGGCAGCGAGGCCAGCCGACCCATGGCTTCCATCACGAGCTGTAGTTCGCTGTCGCGGATGTGGCCAGTGCGCAACTTATGGGTATCGATGCCAGTTTCCATGGCCAGCATGCGCTGCACCAATTGGTCGCGGCTCATTTCCAGGCTGAAAATACCGACCACGCCATTGCCGGCCTTGGCTACGCCATGGGCCACGCTCATTGCGAACGACGTTTTGCCCACCGCAGGTCTCGCTGCCAGAATAATTAAGTCCGAGCGCTGTAGCCCACCGGTGATCTCGTCGAGATCGCGCAGGCCGGTGGGAACGCCGACAACCTCGCCGCGATGCTCTTGCAGGTAATTGATCTGCTCGTAGTAGGTGTCGATCACCTGGCCGATGTGGACGAAATCCTGGGTCGAGCGGCGCTGCGAGACCTCGAACAGCGCGGTTTCGGCCTTGTCGAAGGTTTCCTCGATATCGTGGCTTTCGTCGTAGCCGATCCGCGCGATCTGGCCGCCGGCGCTGATCAGCTTGCGCAGCAGGGCCGTGCGCTGCACGATCTGGGCGTAGTACTCGATATGGTACGAGGATGGCACGCTATCGACCAGCGAAAGCAGGTAGGGCAGGCCGCCGATCGGGTCGAGCCGCTCCTTGCGGCGCAGTTCATCGGAGACAGTGCGCGTATCGGGCGGAACACGGTTGTTGTAGCAGTGCAGCATGGCCTCGTAGACCCAGGCGTGCTGCTCGGTGTAGAAGTCGTCCGGCTGGAGCCATGCGGCGATTGCGGTCACGGCGTCGCGGTTGAGCAGCACCGAGCCAAGCACGGCGCGCTCGGCCTCGATATTCGACGGCAGCATTTTATCCATAGACTATCCCACACCTGTCCGCGAGTTGCTCAGAAGTTATCCACAATGGCCCTAAGACGCGAGAATGTGCCAGACCCGCTGGGGGTGTGGCACATTATCGCACAGGTGTCCTAGTTTTTATAGCGCTGTTCTACGTACAATAGAACGTCGAGCCAAAGCTCTTTTGGAGCCGCGCTTGATCCCGCTGTTACTCAGTGTCGGCTGATACTGTTTCGTCGGCGATGTCTGGCAACTGGAGCGTGCCGGCTTCGCCCTCGACGACGACATTGAGCAGCGGCTCGACGCCCGACATAAAGCGAATCTTGATTGGGTAGATACCAATGCGCTTGATCGGCTCATCCAGCATCACAATGCGGCGATCGATTGTCTCGCCGGCCAGCGCACTGGCTTTTTCGGCAATATCGGCGCTGGTGATCGAGCCATACAGCCGATCGAGATCGCCGGAGCGCACGGTGAAGCGGATGGTCTGACCGTTGATTTTGCCAGCCAGCACGTCGAACTCGCGGCGCTGGGACTGGAGTTTTTTCTCACCGGCGGCGCGGCGTTCTTCGGCCTGTTTGACTTGGCCCCTGGTGGCCAGCACTGCAAAGCCCTTGGGAATCAGGAAGTTGCGGCCGTACCCGCCGGCTACCTCAAGTACATCGCCGGTCTGGCCCAACTTCTCGACATCCTGGGTCAACAAAATTTTCATCTTCGAGGCCACAATAATCCTCCAAAACACGCGACGCCCTGGAACCTTTGCCGCCGTAGCTGCGTACAAAGCTTCAACACGTACGGATCGTCAATCTATATTTCAAGCGACCCGTATGATACCATACGAATGGAACTATCGTCAATTGACAAGGCCACCCAATGCCGACCACGCTGCGTCCGATCGTACGACCGCGACGGCTGCCGGTTCTACGCTTTATTCGCGCGAATCTGTATGATCTGCTGCGGCTGCTGCGTGATTCACGGGTCGCGCTGACTGGCTTCGCGTTGGTGATGCTGGCCAGTACGGCCTATATCAAGTGGAATTATCCGATTGGGTATGCCGAGAGTTTGTACGAATCGTTCCGACTGCTGACGCTGCAAAGCAGCCTGGTGTTTCCTAGTAATTTACTTGGTATAGCGCTGTTTATGCTGGTGCCGGTGCTGGGGCTGGCACTAATTCTTGATAGTGTGTTCCGGTTTGGTCGGTTGTTACTGGATAAGAGCACCCGTGTGGAGGCCTGGCAGGTAGCCCTGGCTTCGACATACCAGGGCCATGTGATCGTCTGTGGGCTTGGCCGGGTCGGGCTGCGGCTGGTTACGCAGCTGCTGGCGACCGGGCACGAGGTTGTGGTGATCGAGCGCGAGTGGAACGGCGAGTTTGTGCAGCGGGCGCTGGAGTTGCGTGTGCCGGTGGTGTTGGGCGATGCCCGTGAGCTGGGTGTACTGCGCCAGGCTGGGGTGAACCGTGCGCATGCAATGCTGGTGGCGATTGCTGGCGATATGATTAACATCGAGGTGGCGCTCAATGTTCGCCGCGAGCGGCCAGGGCTGCGGGTGATCATGCGGGTCTTTCTCGAAGACCTCGACCGCAATTTGGAGGAGACGTTTGGCCGCCGGACGATTTTCAGCGCTTCGGCGTTGGCCGCGCCGACCTTTGCCGCAGCAGCGGTCAGCCGCGAGGTAAGCTACATGCTGCCGTTGGAGCACGAGGCGCTCGGCCTGACCGAGTTAGTGGTCGCGTCGGAAAGCCTCATGTCGGGCTTTGCACGCAAGATCGAAGAGGATTATGACATCAGGATTGTGCAGCACCATGATGCGACCGGTAAGCTGCTGCCGCCCGCCGCCATGCGCCAGCTCGACACTGGCGACCGAGTGACACTGATCGGCTCGCTGGGGGCGCTGGAGACGGTGCGCACGAAGAATGTGCCGAAGAGCAAGGCGCACGCGGCTCTGGGCATGCTGCCGATCCAGCGGCCTACTGCGCAGCTGAACCGCGTGATCGTGTGTGGGCTGGGTAAAGTGGGCTACCGTGTGGTGCAGCAGTTGCTGCGCATGCCGGATCACCCGGCCATCTCGGTTATCCATCTTCCCGACACCCGGCCAGAGTTTTTGCACCAGTTCAGCCGAATCGAAAGCGTCACGCTGATCGAGGGCGATGCACGCAGCCCCGATGTGCAGGCCGCAGCAGGCCTTGCCGAAGCTTACTCGGTGGCGGCGCTGACCTCGGACGATTTCGTCAATTTGCAGATCGGCCTGGTTGCGCGCCGCCAGCGTAAAAACGTCCATCTGGTCATGCGGATGTTCAGCGATGTGTTGGCCGAGCAGCTCGAAGATTTGTTTGCCATTCGCACGGTGTACAGTACATCGGCGTTGGCTGCCCCAACCATGGCTGCAGCTGCGGTGCTTGGCGATGTAACCAGCGCATTCTTCTCTGGTTCAGCTCTGTTTTCGACCGACACCTCGCAGATTCAGCCGGGCGGCGTGCTCGAAGGACTCATGGTCGAGCAGGTGCGCGAGCGCTACAGCGCATTGGTGATCGGCCTGCGACGCGGTGGCGCACAGCATACGCTGCCCGACTACGCGGCAAGCCTTCACGCCGGTGACGAAGTGGTACTGTTGGCACAGCTTGCTGATCTGGCGCGGTTGCGCGGCGTGATTGAAGCAAGCGAGGCTTCACCAGCTGCGCTGCCAGGTGGAGCGCGGGCAGCGTAGCGGCTGGGCTGGGATTCAGAATGTTGCGGCCCCCACCTATGCGTGGGCTTGAAGCCCACTGCTGGTATGCAAAACGCGCTGAAGCACGTTGAAGCGGTTCCAACGCGCTTCAGCGTGTTTCGTATGCCAGAGGCCGGATGCATCCGGCGACCGTGGTGGTGGCGCACTCGTTTGAATCCCACCTTAACGGCTATTGGGCTAGCAGCCGTGCTACAATGTGCGGCAGTTCGGCCCGTAGAAGGAAGCCTGCCCATGACCATAGACACTGCCACAGTGCTTTCCAAGATATTGAACCACAAGCGCGTCGAGGTCGAGCGCCAACGCGCCAAGGTGCCGCTTGACGAGTTGCGTACACGCCTGGCGCAGGCCCCGCCGGTGCGCGATTTCGCCGCTGCATTGCGCCACCCCACACGCGCCACACTGATCGCCGAGGTGAAAAAGGCCTCGCCCTCGCGCGGCGTGCTGATCGAGCACTTCGACCCAGTTGTGCTGGCCCAAACCTATGCTGAACATGGCGCAGCGGCCATTTCAGTGTTAACCGATGTGCGCTTTTTCCAGGGCAGCCTAAAATACCTCGAAGCGATCCGGAATCTGAATCTAGAGGCGAGGAACGTAAGGTTGGGGGAAACTACGCGCGTGCTAGCCCCAAGCCCCAAGCCCCACGTCCCGATTCTCCGCAAGGATTTTTTGCTCGACCCATACCAAGTCTATGAGGCGCGAGCCTATGGTGCCGACGCGCTGCTGTTGATCGTGGCCGCGCTGGACGATGGAATGCTGGCCGAGTTGCTGAAGCTAACCCACGAGCTGGGCATGCAGGCGCTGGTCGAAGTTCACGACGCCGAGGAGCTTGCGCGTGCGCTGGCTGCTGGCGCGCGGATTATTGGTGTGAACAACCGCAACCTGCACACCTTCGAGGTAACGCTGGCCACGACCGAGCAGGTCGCTGCGCGGCTACCACAGCACGATCGCCCGCTGCTAGTTAGTGAAAGCGGTATTTCTAGCGCGGGCGATGTGGCGCGTGTGCGTGCGTGCGGTGCTGACGCGGTCTTGGTCGGCGAGGCGCTGGTGACGGCGGGCGAGATCGGCGCAAAAGTGCGCGAGATTGCGGGTGGGCTGTGACCTGCCGAACCTGTGGCGAGCCGCTGGTCGGCGAGGCGGTGTTCTGCACCAACTGCGGCGCGCGCGCGCCACTGCCCGGCTCTAGCAGTGAGGGCCACCAAACCACTCAGCTTGGCGAGCAGAGTGTAGCCAGAGCTTCTGGCGAGAGCGCCAGCATGCTGTGGCGCTCAACGCCGGCCGTACCGCCGCAAAGTAGCCTGGCCGTCATCAGTTTGGTGTGCGCCATCCTTGGCATCGCGCAACTGCTGCCGATCATCGGGCCGATTGCTGCGATCGTTGCTGGCCACATGGCGCAGCGCGAACTCGATCAGGCTGGCGGGCGGCTGCGCGGGCGTGGCCTGGCCAAGGCTGGCTTGGTCATTGCGTATTTGACACTTGGCTTGTATGTGCTCGGCTGCCTGCTGCTTGTGCTGGTAGTTGGATTAAGTGCGATGATTTTGTAACTGTTGTAAAGGCTTAATGCTCCGGCGCACAACAGGCCGCGTGCTATACTGTGGCTCCGTTCGTGCAGGGCAGGAGAACACAGTGCCAAGCAAATTACGCAAAGAAGATTGGGAAAAGCTCTTCGGCCCCCACGCGCCACGGCGGGGCGGCCCGCTCCAGGCGCTTGGCACCGTGTTGCTGGCCCTACTGCTGATCGGTGGGCTGATAGCGGGAACGCAGTTTCTGCTGCGCTACCAGGCTGACCGCCAGGAGATCGCGCTAGCTCGTGCGACGGTGCTGGCCGCCACCGCCTTTCCGCAAGCCACCGCAACGGCACTGGCCAGAACTGCCACGGTCGAGGCGCTGGCAACGGCACGCGCAGTGGCGGCGCAGCCAACCACGCCAGCAGGCCTGGGCCTAGGCACGGTCACGCAAGGTGGCAACCTACGCCGCGAGCCAGCGATCGACGATGCCAACGTCTTGGGGCTGATCTGGCCGGGCGACCAAATCAACTTGCTCGAACAGCGCGATGTTGCTGGGCAGACCTGGTATCGTATTCAAGTGACAACACCCGCAGCCGACCGTAGCGGCGAGGGCGTCGCCGCAGGCACGCAGGGCTGGGCCTCGGCACTGTTGATTGCTGGTTCACAATAGATTTTCAAAACGGCACAAAACCCACGAGCCCGGCGCTTCAGCGCCGGGTGGAGTAGGGCACACAACTAACTAGCCCGGCGCTGAAGCGCCGGGTGGAATAACAGGATAATGATACACGCACTGATCTTCGATTTCGATGGCCTGATCTTCGATACCGAGACACCGGACTACGAAACTTGGTCGGGGCTATACCGCGAGCATGGCTTCGAGCTGGCTCACGAGCGCTGGATTACTGGTGTTGGCACGCACGGCGGCTTTGACGCTGGGGTGGAGCTTGCCGAGCTGCTCGATGGCCGCGCAGGCGCGGCCGCGTTGCGCAGCACCTTCTCCGAGCGCTACCGTGCCCGTTGCCACAGCGCACCGCTGCTGCCTGGTGTCGCCGATCTGCTGGCCGCCGCGCGTGCGACCGGCCTACCAGCTGCCGTGGCGTCCAGCTCGAACCGGGCCTGGGTCGAGGGTTGGCTGGCGCACCATGGCCTGCGCGAACACTTCGTGTGTGTGCGCACCCGCGACGATGTGGCGCGCGTCAAGCCAGCGCCCGACCTGTTTCTGAGCGCCGCCGCCTGCCTGGGTGTGCCTGCCGACCAGTGCCTGGTGTTCGAGGATTCGCCCAATGGCATGCGTGCTGCGGCGGCGGCGGGCATCCGTTGCGTGGCAGTGCCAATCGCGATCAACGCCGACGTTGAACTGCCGCCTGTGGCGCTGCGCATGCGCTCGTTGGCCGAGCTGCCGCTGGCTGAGATCATTGCCCGTGTCGAAGCTGCCTGATTCAATGTATTGCATGCGCAGAAGATGTTTGAACTTCCGCGCCCCATTCGTGTGCGGTACAATAGCCCATGGATGTTAACCAGACAAAGATTATGCGCGTCTATCAGCGGTTGGTAGATGTGTACGGCCCGCGCAGCCTGCGGCCAAGCCGCGCCCCGCTCGATGAACTCATTCACACGATCCTCTCGCAAAATACCAGCGACATCAACAGTGGGCGGGCCTTCGGGCAGCTGCGCGCCGCCTACCCACATTGGGAAGAGCTACTCGATGCGCCGGACGACGAGCTGTATGCGCTGATTAAAGGGGCGGGTCTGGGGCGGATCAAGGCGGCGCGCATCAACCGCACGCTCCACGCAGTGCTGGAGCAGTGCGGCGCGCTTGACCTGACAGTGCTTTCCGACCTGCCGCTGGCCGAGGCCAAACGCTGGCTCACCTCGCTCGACGGCATCGGGCCAAAGACTGCCGCCTGCGTGCTGCTGTTTGCGCTGGGCCGCCCGGCATTGCCCGTCGACACGCATGTCCACCGTGTTTCGCTGCGAATGGGCCTGATCGCGCCACGCATTGGCGCAGATGCCGCCCACTCACTGCTCGAAGCCGCGTTGCCCGAAGCGGCTGTCTACAGCTTTCATTTAGACATGATTCGCCACGGCAAGCAGGTCTGCAAGGCGCAGCGCCCGCTTTGCGGCCAGTGCCCGCTGCGCGACCTTTGCGATTATTATGTATAGGATTTACGCAGTTGCCCAACAGGTTTCATTTCGCCTACAGCGGGCAAGGAGACATCGAATAATTGTTGCGTTTTTTGCTGCCGCAGGCTGAAGTCGCCAACTGCGTAAGTCCTAATGTATATGGCGTGAACCCGACATGATCAGCCCAAAGGCGGAGCGTGCGCCGCTTGACAGGGCCACTGTTGGCGTGCTATTCTTTCTACGTATCACTCTGATTCTCAACCCTCGCGTGTAGAGTACCGAAGAAAGGCGGACGTACAACATATGATGATTGTCACACTTACAACCACCGGCTTGCCCGTATGCGATATTTTTATCGCATCAGGTATCGCCACCTACGTCCTGCCCTCGCCCGAACCCCCGAGGCTCCAAAGCTGATCATCAGCTCGTGTTGAGCATCGGCCGTGGGCGGAGGTAGAAACCGCGCCCCGGCTTTTTTTATGAGAGCTGTGGGTTGCGAACGCGCATCCTGCGGCTCTTTTCGTTGCCGCAGCGCCAAGCAAACGGACCAAAGGAGCACGGCTTTGATTATTCAGAAACGCGATGGCTCGTTGGTCGAACCATCGACTCATACATCCCACGACGCAGAGCGACATTTCTACGCCGAGATAGCGCCAGATGAGTTAGATGTGCAGACCAGCCTAATCGAGCGGCTGATCACCATGGCATTCGATGTGCTTGGTGTTCGGCATCTGGAAGTGCATGTGCGTGGAAACGAGCAGCAATGACCGATAGACCGCTGATAGCATCTGGGCGCGCAAGCTTGCGGGGAACCGTGCTGCGCGCCCAGAGTGGCTTTTTTTGGGTTCGCACCGAAGTTGGTATATTGGAGTGTACCTTGCGTGGGCGGCTCAAGAAGGAGCGGCAGTCCAGCGACATCGCCGTGATCGGCGATCAGGTTGAGGTGACGCAGGTTTCGCCGACCCATGGTGCAATCGAGGCAGTCACACCACGGAATAGTAAGTTGGCACGGCGGGCGGTCGGCTCCAAGGGCATCTGGAAAGAAGATGTGATTGTCGCCAATGTCGATCAGGTAATGCTGGTGATGGCCTGCGCCCAGCCAGACTTTTCGCCGCGCATGCTCGACCGCTACCTGGTATTGAGCGAGGCCAGCGAGCTGGACGCAGTGGTTATAGCGAATAAGCTCGATCTGGTGGGCGATCAGCGCGCCAGGGCGCTCTTCGATGTGTACGCCCGAATTGGCTATCCTGTGATCTACACCAGCACGCGCACTGGCGCAGGCATTGCCGAGCTTCAGGCACGGTTGGCGGGCCGGATCAGTGTGGTGACAGGGAAATCCGGCGTGGGCAAAAGCAGCCTGCTAAATGTCGTGCAGCCTGGGCTCGGCCTTGCTACCGGCGATGTCAGCGCGCTGCTTTCAAAGGGCCGCCATACCACTACGGTCGCCGAGCTCATTCAGCTCGACCTGGCCGGCGGCGGGTATGTTGCCGACACGCCTGGTATTCGCGAATTGGGACTGTGGCGCTTTCCCCTCGACGATTTGGCCTGGTGCTACCGTGAGTTCCGGCCTTACCTTGACGAGTGCCGTTTTGCTGGCTGTAGCCACATTCACGAGCCGGATTGTGCAGTGCAGGCTGCGCTCGCCGAAGGTGCGATCGACGCCGCACGCTATCAAAGCTATGTGCGGCTGCGCCAGAACCCCTCGGACTAGAGCGCAGATCGCAGATTTAGTCTGCAATCTGCGCTCTCCAATTCTTTTAGCGTGGCTGCTGGCGGGCCAGGGCATCGCGGATTTCGGTCAGGAGCTTCTGATCCATGGTTAGCTCGGGTGCGGCGGGCGGCGGCTCATCACGCTTCATCACGGCCAGCGCGCGGTTTGCTGGCACGACAATTAAGAAGTAGACGACCAGGGCCGTGATCACGAATGAGATGACTGCATTGAAGAAGTTGCCGAGCGCGATGCCGCCTGCGCCGTTCGCATCGGCAAGCAGCCGCCAATTCGAGAAATCTGGTAGGCCGCCAGCTAAGCCAAGAATCGGTGTGATGATGTCGGCTACCATCGAATTAACGATCGCGGTGAAGGCCGCGCCGATGATCACGGCAACTGCGAGTTCGATCACATTGCCCCGTAGCAGGAAATCGCGAAATCCCTTGATCACACATTGCTCCTTGTTGCTATAGATTCACCGAGTTCATGAAGAATGCGGGGATGTTTCAGGTTTTTGCGCCCACACCTCTGCGTGCGCTACCGCACGATTTGTACCGTGAATGGGGTTTTGAGGGCTGCGCCGCCAAGTCCTGGCTGTGCGCTAACCCAGGCTTATTCCAGCCCTTGCACGAGCTGGCGCGACAGCTGCTCGATTGCGCCAGGAACGGCAAACTGCGCGTATGGATCCTCGGGAAGAACGTTAATCTGGACTGAGTTCTCATCCAGCGTGTAGCGCTCGATCGCAGCAGGTGAGATCGTGCGAAATCCCCAGGCCAGGCTGATCATGTCCTGCTCGGGCAGATCGGTTTGGATGAAGCCACGCAGTGCGCCGGTGACATCGGCAATACTTTGCAGTTGTTGAACGATGTTCTGGCCACGTATGCGCTCCAGTGCGGCGACCAGCACCGACTGCTGGCGGCGCATGCGGTGAAAATCGCTATCGACGTGACGAACACGGGCGTACATCAGTGCGCGTGCGCCATCCATATGCTGCGGCCCGGTCGTGAAGTGCGCCACGGTGTAGCCATAGTCCATGGTTGGAAATTCCGGGTCGTACAGCTCGGTCGGCACGTCGATGTCGATCCCGCCAATCGCATCGACCGCGCCCGTGAAGCCCTGGAAATCAACCTGGACAACATGGTCGATCTCCAGGCCAAGTAGGTCGCCGACGGTCTGGCGGGTCAGCTCAAGCCCGCCGCCGATTCCGGCCTGCTCACCATACACATTTGCTGCATTGATACGTGCGTAGCCCACGCCGGGGATGGGTACAATCAGGTCGCGCGGCAGCGAAAGCATGGCCACCCGCTGGCGTTGCGGGTCGAGCCGCAGCACGACAATGGTGTCTGATCGCGTCCCGCTGCCTTCGCCCGGCCTGCGGTCGATGCCCATGAGCAGAACCGTGGTCGCGCGTGAGTCGCCGGGCGGGTTGGACAGAACAGCCCCGCTGCTGCGGGCGGCAGGAATCGCCACATCGGCGCGGGTGATGGCCAAGATGGTGTCGAGCGGAACGGGTGTAATGGTTTGGGTTGGAACTGCCCGGGTTGTTGCGGCGGGCGATG
>JACMIM010000713.1 GCA_014381165.1 Roseiflexaceae bacterium | reverse complement strand
GTTCCACCACACGACGAAACAAAAAAGATAGCTGTTCCATGCTGCCGCAGGCTGAAGTCGCCAACAGCGTAAGTCCTAAAGAAAACAACATTGCATTCCAAGCATTATGTCAGCGCAATGCGCCCCGCGCCAGGCTATGCTACAATGCCAGCACACCTACTGCCAGGCTGAACCCACAAAGGAGGCACCCATGAGCGACCCACGAAGCCGTGTCGAGGAGCGATTGGCGCATCACAGCTGGGGAGCCTTGAGTTCACAGGGCTGCATTCTGGGCTTCGATGTCGGCAGCTATGGCCTGCGCGCTGCGCTGATCGACCTGCACAGCCATACCTACATCTGTAATCACCATGAGATCACAACTAAAGAACCCGAGGCCATGGTCGAATCAGTGATCGAACTTGGGCGCGAGCTACTGGCGCAGCAGCACATGCCCGACGAGCATATCATCCGCATCGGCGTGGGATTCAGCGGCCCAGTCGACTGGCGTGAGGGTGTGGTGGTGCGCTCGCCACGAATGCCGGGCTGGGAGCAGTACCCATTGGCCAAACGGCTAGAGGAGGCCTTTGGCGCGGCCACACTGGTCGATAATGACGCAAACCTCATTGCGCTGGCCGAGGGTACATTTGGCGCGGGCCAGGGCGTGCGAGATCTGTTCTACCTACACCTGAGCAGCGGCGTCGGCGGCGGGATGGTGCTGAACGGGCGGCTCTATCAGGGTTCGACGACCATGGCCGGCGAGATCGGCCACGCAGTGGTCGGCCCGATCGACCCGCTGCGCCCGGCTGGCCCGCCAGCAACCCTAGAGGAGCGCGTCTCCATCCGCGCGCTGTTGGCGCGGGCAGCAGAGCTTGGCCTGCATACCACGATGTTGAGCGACATTTTTAGCGATGAACCGATCGGGCAGCGCGTAGTCGCCGAGGCCGTAGACTTGCTGGCAGCGCGGCTTTCGCAGATCGTGGCGTTGATCGACCCGCACACGATCATTCTTGGCGGCGTGGTTGCACGCAGCGGCGGCGATCGCTTTACAAACGCAATCCAGACGCGCATGACCGAATACACGGCAGCCTTGAGCAGTCGAACCGTGCCGATTGTTCCCTCGGTGCTTGGCTTTGAGAGCGTGGCGATCGGCGGGGTTGCGCTGGCGCTGGAGAGTTTGATGGAGTAGGGGCTGGGGGCTGGGGGCTAGGGGCTAGGGGCTAGGGGCTGGGGATTCAGAGTCGCTAACCCCTAGCCCCCAGTCCCTAGCCCCTAGCCTCGATTTGCGCCCCTGCTTACATAATGCTATAATGGTGGGACGTGCGCGGAGTGCGGCGGAAACGCTGTGTTCTGCGTTTTGGTATTGTCTAAAGATGCAGGTGGACATGGACGCTAAAAACATCGAGTACGGCGAGACTGCCCTTGACAAGCTGGCGCAGATGTTGCGCGCCGGCGGCCAGCCTCAGGATATCACAAAGCTCACCGAGCGATACCTAGAGATTCTGCGCGAGATGGTGCAGTCCGAACAGCAGCGGGCCTCGGCCTCGTAAGCAGTGGAGTTGTCTATACAATGACTGAGCCAACGTTTCATGGGAATGCCGACCAGCAGGTGCTGGCTGCGCAGGTGTTCAAGATTATGACTGGCCAGGGTGCAATGTTTGCTTCGGAAACGGCAATCCGGCAGACGCTGACCAATCTGGCTGATTTTTTTGTGGCACAGAAGAAAGCTGAACGCAGCACGGTCACCACACAGATCGATGCGGCCATGCGCGCGAATGGCGCAGTCTTTGCGCGCGAGGAGCATGGTGAAGAGGTGACCTACATCACCTCGAAACAGGGCAGCTACCAGCCGCGATCTGAACAAAACAACCATATGTTCAAGCGGCGGCTGTTCGAGCCAGAGCACCCGCTGCCGATCGATGATATTAGTGTTGTTGTCACGACAACTCGTCCAGCGCTCACAACGGTCGAACCAGTGTTCATTTCCGACTACTGGCAGCGCCAGGTGGGCATCCTGCCGGAGGAAGAGCTTGAGGGCGAACAGCCCGACGCCGAGGCTGTGCAGGCCGCGCCGGTAGATCAAGTAGAGCAAGAGGAAGCCGTCGCCGAGGTACTGGAGCTTGTTACGGCCCCAATCGCCGAGCAGCCAGTGGTCGAGCAGCCAGTGGTCGAGCAGCCAGTGGTCGAGCAGCCAGTGGTCGAGCAGCCGGTGGTCGAGCAGCCGGCGATCAAGCCGCCGGTGGTCAAGCAGCCAGCGGTTGTCGAGATGCCAGCGCCGGTGGCACCAGTCGCCGCCCTCGTGGTTGGCACGATGCTAACCCTGCCGAATGGCGTTCAGATCGACCTGCGTCGACCGGCCAGTGATCTGATGAGCCAGTACGGCGCTACGCTGGTCTCACAGCTTCGTAGTAAACTCGACAGCGACCCACTCCGGCGGATCGTGATGTTCGGCTCGGACGCTTTTCCAGAGATGCAGGTGGCGAACTTTGGCAAGAACGATCTGCGGCGCATCCGCGATTATATTCAGCAAGAGCGCCAGCAGCCATTGCTCGACACCGAGATCATCGCCGACCTGTTCTACCACAACCCACGCCAGGCCGACTACGAGGCCTTCCGCTTTGCGCTCAACTATCGGTTGAGTAAAGAGAAGGACTTTGAGTTCGTCGGCGTCGAGGGCGCGCGGCTGTGGTCGGCCAAGGGCCTACCGGCGCTCGGCAGCAAGCGTGTGAAGGCCTCGGATCTGGGACAGATCACCGGCTACATCGAGGAAGGCTTCGATGATAGCTTGCAAGACCAGAGCGCCGAGATGATCCGCAAGAGCGGCCAACTCAGCCATGTGCTGACGTTCTTTGAGTGGGAATATGGCGTGTTACCGCTGACCCGCGCGTTGGCGGCGCTGCTACCCACCCCGCTGCTGGCCGAACAGCGCACGGCAGTGCTGCGCTTTGACTCGCCGCAGCGCTTTACCTCGGCGCTGGTGGAACTTCGCTACCCGACCGGCAACCGTGGCGGCTCGCTAACCGGCATGGAGGAGTTTTTCCACGAGAATTTGGTGCCGGGCGCGCTGCTTACGATCGCGCGAACTGCGGAGCCACAGGTCTTCACCATCGCCTACGAGGAGCAGCAAGAGGCGACCGATCGGCTGCTGATGCTCGACGAGAAGAAGAATAAGTTCGCATTCGTCAATCTGCCGTACTTCGTCGCTGTCGACGAGGACATGCTGGTGAACCAGCAGCGCTACGGGCGGTTGCGCAACCTCAAGTCGCTGCCAATGAACGAGCGTCGCAAGAGCGAGGATGTGCTCGAACATGTCTTCGACATCATTGGCGAGCCGGTCGGTACGCGCACCGAGCCGCGTAACATGGCCGC
Source organism: Roseiflexaceae bacterium (assembly GCA_014381165.1). Taxonomy (GTDB): domain Bacteria; phylum Chloroflexota; class Chloroflexia; order Chloroflexales; family Roseiflexaceae; genus JACMIM01. The sequence continues at coordinate 4,369 of JACMIM010000713.1, read as the reverse complement.
CGCCAACAACTTGCTGGTGGCAATGAATGTACTGCGACCGACCTCACGCAGCTTCCTTGAGCACCTGCTGAAAGAGGGCGACCGCTTCGAGGCGGACGGCGGACGCGACGGCGTGTGGTTCTACACGCCTGAAGTTGTCGAGGCGACCCAGCAGAACACCGATGACGAGTACGACGACGACGACGACGATTATTAGTCGCTAACCCACCAAAACACCAGGGCACCAAGATCGTTTTGATCTTGGTGCCCTGGTGTTTTGGTAGTAAAACACTGTAGCCGTTGAAATCTCGGTGCGCAAGATTGGGGTGGGATTCAAACGCTTGCGGCCATCACCGCGCGGGTTGAAACCCGCTGCTGGTATCCGAAGCGCGTTGAACACCATGAACGCGCTTCAGCGCGTTGTGGCAGAGCAGACGCTGGATGCATCCGGTGGCCGTGACGGTGGCGCAACAATCTGAATCCTACTCGCAAAATTGCATTGGGGTCATGGCCATGCTATACTTGCTGCCGTTCTCGGGAGTGTTGGGAGCGCCTGATGAAGCTACGCAGCACCGCTCGCACCGATGTCGGACGGGTGCGCGAGCACAATGAAGATACCTTTGGCCTCGGCGAGGGCGAATCGGTCGAGCGCTTGGGTGAACTGCTGGTCGTCTGCGACGGCATGGGCGGCCACGCCTCCGGTGAGGTGGCTAGCCAGCTGGCAGTCGCCACGATTTTGGAGGTCTATTACGCTGTCGATGACGACGACCGACCCGCTGCGCTGAAGCGCGCCTTTGTAACGGCTAATGCCCGAGTCTACACGCAAGGCCGTGGCACCATGGGCACAACCGGAGTCGCGGCGGTACTACATCACGATGCGCTGCATGTGGCCAATGTCGGCGACAGCCGGGGCTATCTCATCCGCGATGGCAGCATTCGCCAGATCACCCGCGACCATTCGTTTGTTGGCGACCAGATCGCCGCCGGTGTGCTTACCCCCGAGCAAGCTCGCATCTCCTCACACCGTAATATCATCACGCGGGCGCTTGGCCACCAGAGCGACGTTACAGTTGATTTGTTTCGCTGGCCGCTCCAAGTTGGTGATACGGTCGTGCTCTGCTCGGATGGCCTGCACGGGCTGATCGAGGATGCCGAACTGTTGCAACTCGTTCAGGAGACGCCACTTGAGCATGTGGCCGATACACTGGTGGATCTGGCAAACACACGCGGCGGCAGCGACAATATCACGGTCGTCGTCGCGCAGGTGGAGGGGCTAGACTGGAACGCATCCCTGCTCGACGTGGCTGCTCCAGGCAGCGCGACCACCGCCCAAATCACCGAGCAGATTGTACCGCCGCCCGCCGCCGATCCTAGCGCACCCGCCGACGCCCCAACCGCGCCCCTTGTTCCACCAGCCGAGCGCCCGCTTTCACTGCTTGGCGGCCTCCTTTCAGCGCTGCTGCTGGCTACATTACTGCTGGCCATTCTGTTTGTGTCGATGAATCCAGCGCCAGCACTGGCACCAACGGTTACGCCCGCCGCTGCGACCGCCGCGCCGGTAACTACACCCTCGTCTGCAACCACCACGCCTGCCGCCGCGACCGCCGCGCCGACGATTGCCGCCCCAACGCCGCGCTGATCATGTATGGGCGAAGCATTTGTCACCGTAGCGCGGACAAAGCCGATCTATGGCACTTGTGCTGTAGATCGGTTATGGTGCGATCTTCGCGGGCAAATGCTTCGCCCCTACGATGCGCCGCGCTTGCGCCGCGCCGCCGGCCTGCATAACGGACGGCAATCGGGTACAATATTATCTACGTGTACTCATCTGAATTTTTCATACGCTATGAATATCACTGCATTGCCAGCGCTGGCACTCGATGGGCTGCTGTGCCGCTGCCCGCGCTGCCACAGTGGGCCGATCTTCGCCCGTGGATTTACTATTCGCGAGGCCTGCGTGATCTGTGGTCTGCTGTTTGAATCGGCCTCGGGCGAGGCGACCGGCGGCATGGGCATCAATATCGTCATCACGCTACTACTTGTGATCATCGCCGCTGGAATTGGCGGCTTCAACACAGCTATTCCGCTGCCAGTGTTCTTCGCTGTCATGGGCGCGGTGACGATCATCTTTCCGATTCTGTTCTACAAGCCCTCGCGCTCGCTGTGGGTTGGTTTTTTGTATCTGATGGGCGACCACGCCGAGGGCGACTAGAAGCGTTGAAGCATTCAAACGTTGAAGCGCTTAGACGTGCTACAATATAGCTCAAACGTTCTAGGGAGGCGCTGTGATGCCTATTCGCGTGCTTGACGCCACGGTTGCTGCGCAGATTGCCGCTGGCGAAGTGGTCGAGCGGCCTGCGTCGGTGGTAAAGGAGTTGGTCGAGAATGCGCTCGACGCCGGCGCGCGCCGAATCGATATCGAGGTGCGCGGCGGCGGGGTGCGCGAGCTGAAAATCAGCGACGACGGTTGTGGCATGGGTGCCGACGAGGTCGAGATGGCCTTTCAGCGCCACGCCACCTCGAAGCTACGCAACGCCGACGATCTATGGGCGCTGGACACACTCGGCTTTCGCGGTGAGGCGCTGCCTTCGATCGCCTCGGTGGCGCAGGTGGTGTGTGTAACCCGCGCCGAGGGCGAGCAGCTTGGTGTCGAGCTGCGAATTGCCGGCGGCGAGATTCAGGCGCGCATTCCACGCGGCTGCTCGCGCGGGACGAGTTTCAGCATTCGTAATCTGTTCTACAACGTGCCGGTGCGCCGTGATTTTCTACGCTCAGAGGCCACCGAGTCCTCGGCGGTCTCGGCGATTGTCACCCAGTATGCGCTAGCTTACCCGGAGGTGCGCTTTGCGTTGCTGGTCGATGGGCGGCTGGCGTTGCGCACGAATGGCTCCGGCGATCTGCGCGAAACGCTGGTGGACATGTACGGCCTCGATGTGGCCCGCCAGCTGCTGGCGGTGCAGGCCACGCATGGCGAGGAAGGCGACAGCATCGAGGTGCGCGGCATGATTTCGCCGCCTGGGGTTACGCGCGGCTCACGCGGCTACCTGCATGTATTTGTGAATCGGCGTGCCATTCAGCCGCGCGGCCAGATCGCATATGTGATCGAGGAGGCCTACCACACCATGCTGATGAAGGGCCGCCACCCGATCGCCGTGCTCGACTTGCGCGTTCACCCTGGCGCAGTCGATGTGAACATCCACCCGACTAAAAGCGAGGTGAAGTTCCGCGATACGCCACGCGTGATGAGCGCGCTCGGCCGGGCTATTCGTGCCGCACTGCTGGAAAGCGGCGAGGTGCGGCCTTGGGCCGATGGTGCTGAGGCCGCCTCGCCATTCGAAACCGCCCAGCGCCGCTTTGAGCTGCGGCGCTTCAGCCCAGTCGGCGGCGGCGACACGAATCCCGGCGAGGGGCTGACGGGCCACTGGCGCGACGCGAACGAGCAGGCGAGCGAGCGCTGGAGCAGTGGAAACGATAGCTTCGCGCCTGAGCAGCCGCTGGAAAGCCGCGCCGTTGGCCAGGATTACAACGACACGCCAGAGTTGGGTATGCCAGTACAGCCGCCGAGCATCCCGCCACTGCGCGTACTCGGGCAGGTCGGCGGCAACTACCTGATCGCCGAGGCACCGGAGGGCGTGTACCTGATCGACCAGCACGCGGCCCACGAGCGGATTAGCTACGAGCGGCTGATGCGTCAACGCGGCTCGGGCGCGGTCGAGCAACAGGGACTGCTCATGCCACAGGTGGTCGAGCTGCCACCCCAAGCCCAGCAGGTGTTGCTTGAGAATACCGAGGAGCTAGCCGCGTGGGGCTTCGCGATCGAGGATTTCGGCGCGGCATTGCGGGTGCGAAGTGTGCCCGCCGTGGTGCAGATAGGCGAGCTACAGGGCGCACTGGCCGAGGTTGCCGACCATCTGATTGGGCGTGGCGGCAGCACGCCCGCCGACTGGCGTGAGGCCATGCTGATCACGCTGGCCTGCCACTCGTCCATTCGGGCTGGCCAGGCGCTTTCGCCACTCGAAATGCGCGAGTTAATCGCGCAGCTGGAGGCATGCCAGGCCCCGCGCACCTGCCCACACGGCCGGCCCACGATGATCCTGTTGACCATTCCGCAACCTCAACGAGGAGGTCCCCTTCCTCGCGGGCATCATCCCCTCCACCGAAAACCTCGTCATCGCCTTCTGGGATCGCCTCGCGCCCCACATCACCGCCGGCCGCCTCCACTGCGTGAAACTCTTCGATACGCCGCGCAACTTCGCCGAATACCGCGGGCCCGTTCCCATCGCCTAACACGCGCCCACTCCGCCGACTCCGCTCCCTCCGCCTACTCCGCCCTGCCCTGTCCGCCTTTCCCGACCGCCACGGTTATCGTCCCAACCGCGTGGTCGCCGCG
>JACMIM010000712.1 GCA_014381165.1 Roseiflexaceae bacterium | reverse complement strand
TGCGGCACCTCCAGGCGGCGGATCGAGCGCACCAGCAGTGTCAACCCGATAAGCGCTATCACCACACAGGCCAGCGCAACAGCGCCAAGCACGCCGAGCACCTGCCAGATCGATTCGTTCATCTCACTCCTCCTACCAAGGCTGCGCGGTGGGCAGCCCACCCGGCGAAAGCCAAAAATAAGCCAATCGCCGCACACAGCGCCAGCGTCGAAAGCTCAAGCGTCGATCCAAAGCGTGGTTGCCCAGCATCGAGTGCGGCGAGCGGTGTGCGTAACGGCGCAGTCACAGCAAGCAGCGTGGCAAACGCGAAATTATCTGGCCTTGCAGCAAATAGCTGTAGCACGATCCGTGCAAGCAGCAGCGCTTCAAGTGCGCCGAGTAAGATGATTATACTATAGAGAAAGCGTTGCATAACCTGGTCAGGACTTTCGCTTAAAACGTTTTTTGCGGCTGCGGCGGGCAAAAAATTGCCAAGAAAAGAGTGATTTTTGGTAGCAGGCGAAAGCCCTGCTGGTGTCTGTGCAAGGGCGGAGCGGCAAGGGCGGGGCGGGTTTGAAACCCGCCCGTGCCCCGCCCGTGCCGTGACCCGCGCCGCCTGTGCCGCGAGGTTAGCGTAGGGTCGAGGGTAGAATACCGAGCTGGGCGCGGTACTTGGCAACCGTTCGCCGCGCCACATCGTGGCCGCGCTCGTGCAGGTGCTCCACGATTTCCTGATCAGTTAGCGGCAGCTTCTCGTTGCTCACCAGCTCCTGAATAACATCTTTGATCGAGAGCGAGGCGGTGAAGAAGTGGCTGAATGGCACGATCTGTTTGCTAGGCAACTGAACATACTTGTTGGCGGTGGCGCGGCTGACGGTCGACTCGTGGACGCCGATGGCGTTGGCCACCTCTGCGCGAGTGAGTGCCTCTAGGTGGCGCACGCCATAGCGCAGATAGGCCTCCTGACGCTCGATCAGATACTCGGCGATCCGACGAATCGTTTCGCGGCGCTGCCGAATATTGGTCAAAAACAGGCGCGCCCGCGAAACAAACGTGCGTAGGTGCTCGCGCTCCTCGGTTGAAACCTGCTCCTGGCCGACAGTCACTGCTTGAGTGAGATCCTGATAGATTGGGCTGAGCCGCAGATAAAAACGGCGCGACTCGACGACCTCGATCTCCAGATGGTCGCCCTCATCGCGGATGACAACATCGGGGATGAGAAAGGTTGTGTCGGAAGGGCTGTTATTTTCGCTGCCACGCTCAAGTGGGAATGGCCGCAGGTGCTGGCGCATAAAATCGCGCGCTGCCACGACATCGTCGTAGCTGATGCCGAGCGCCTGCGCGATCGCGCCATAGCGATGTTCGCCCAGGTCGAGCCAGTGCTCGGCGACGATCCGCTGGATGTAGGGATTGCTGACGCCAATACGCTCGTAGCGGTCAATTTGGATCAACAGACACTCCTGCACATTGCGGGCACCAACGCCGGGTGGCCCCAGTTCCTGAAGTTTGTGCAGCACTCGTTCGATCCGCGCGATGTCGGTCTTGAGGATATCAGCAATAATTTCGATCTCATCCTCAAGGAACCCCTGGTCGTTCAGCGAACCAAGCAGATAATCGGCGATGCCGTGATCTTCATTGGGCAGCGAAACATGCAGATCGCGTTGGAGACTTTCTTGCAGCGTGACTGGGGCAGCAATTGCAAGCAGCGGGTCGAACTCGTCGTCGGCGGGCACGCCGCTGCTGTCATCGCGCTCGGCCTCGGCAAGGCGCAGATCCTCGTGTAAGCAATAGATACAGGTCGCGCCGCTCATCGGGCGGCCACAGCGCATGCATAACGAATCGTCGCTATCCAATTGCTCTAACGCTGGGTTATCCTCTATTTCCTGGCTGACCAGCTGTTGCAGTTCGAGGTTGGAAAGTACAAGCATATTGTTGAGCGCAATCAGCGCAGGCGATGCGCGCATTTGCTGCGACGGCAACAAGCCCATCCCCATCGACATATCCATCATGACTCCATCCTCACTTGCCGCTTCCGTCCACTTTTTCCACATCACCTACTAAACCTGAGCAAGAATCTCGTTCGTTATACGTCGGAGGAGAAAGAAGAGTTTTCTGGAACCCTTCTGAAAAACATGTTAGATCATGAGCTATTTTCAATTCTAGGCCACAGCGTAGTATCAGGGCTGTTTCAGTGCGCTGTCATCGGCAATTGAGGATCAGAGCGGTACACTGTTGGTAGTGATATCAGTGGCACTCTTCCTGCTCATTCAAAAACCGTACCACGAATTAGGACGATCGGCTGATTGCAGATGTTGGCACAGTATTTATACTATTTGCATAGTCCAACAGGAGTTGCATATGTTTCAGATGACTCCCGCAGCCTACGCTCCGGCGTCCAAGCCAGTGCTCGCCACGCCGCGCGTTCAGATTGGCGCGCAGGTGTTCTGGGTGCTGTTTGTCGTTCAGGCGTTGCTTGTGGTTATTGGTGCCACCACGGCGATACGTGCGCTGCCTGTGCTGCCAGCCGCTGCAGTAGTGCCTGACTACGGGCTTGTGCGCGAGGCCGTGCTTCAGCGGGTTAATGGGCAAACGCTCGATCCGCTCGTCGATGTAGCAGCGGGAGTCCGCGCACCTGCCAGCAGCGTGCGTGGCTTCTCGTTACACGGCCAGGTGTACTACTATTACTTCGAGGGCCGTCAGCGCTTCGACCCACTGAGCCAGCAGCCCTCAAGCGCAAATCAGGCGCGGGTGGTCTTGCGCGACCAGGGCGGCGAGGCAACGTTGGTGATTTACACGCTCATCTCCGAGCGCTAGCACACGCTGCTGGTTGACGTAATCACGAATACATGAACACACACGAGTGACTGCTGTTCAAGCGGTCGCTCGTTTTTCGTGTGCCGTCGTACCTTCGCAGCTTGCCAGGTATGCGAGCATGGAAAGACCTCATCATTGTTTCGTTTTTTGGTGCAAAGCACCAAAAAACGAAACAAAAAAGATAGCTTTT
>JACMIM010000711.1 GCA_014381165.1 Roseiflexaceae bacterium | reverse complement strand
TGCAGGAGTGTTGGTTCATGTTCTTAGGAGTTACGCAGTTGGCGACTTCAGCCTGCGGCAGCATGGAACATCTACCTTTTTTGTTTCGTTTTTTGGTGCTTTGCACCAAAAAACGAAACAATGATGAGATATTTCCTTGCCCGCCGCAGGCGAAATGAAATCTGTTGGGTAATTGCGCAAATCCTAGTTCTTATGAAGTCACTGCATCAGGACAGGATTCAGCCCCGAACCCTGAACCCTGAACCCTAACCCCCAATATATACCGTGCGAATTGCGCGAAAGATACGGGTGAGGCGGGAGATTACTCGCGCAGCAGCGCAAGCGCTTGTTCGGCGATCTCGCGCACGCGGGGGCGTTTGATTCGGCGCAGCGCTTCATCGTAGGGGAACCACTTGAGGCGAACGATCTGCTCATTTTTGTCGGGCTGTAGCCGCCCGAACTGTGCTGGCATCAGGTAGTACGTGACGATCTTTGTGCGCGGTCGGCCTTGTTTCAGCACAATATAGCTGACCGAGCAGATATGCTGGCCGATATCGGCAGTGATGCCTGTTTCCTCACGTATCTCGCGCTTGGCTGCATCCGCATAGCTTTCGCCGGCCTCGACATGGCCCTTTGGCAGTGTCCAGAAACCACCCCGCTTGCGCAGCAGCAGCAGCTCCAACTGGCTACGTTCAGTTGTGCGATACACAACGCCGCCGACGGCCAGAACAGGTGGCGATACATCATAGGGCTGTTTAGCTGACTGCGGCAAGGGCTTCATGGCATCCTCATGGTATACTAAACGGGCGAAACTTCCTCCAGGCCTGCCGAAAAACATTGTGCGGCTGCGCACGCGCTGCGGAAAACACGAATCTCGCAGCTCCCACTACCTGAGGCAATTCATGATGCGCTTGGTCGCCCTGCTCGTGTGCTGTTCCCTGGTGCTTGCCCCTGCGTCGCCAGTTGCAGCTCGCCCAGTACATGGCGTTGAAGTCATTATAGGGCTTTTTGCTAAATCTTCACTGCCGGTCGCTTCGCTCGCAAGCAAGGGGGCACACACGGTACGGCGTATTGCTCCCGATACGTATCTGATTGCATTCGACCAGCGCCGCTCCCGTGAACTGCTGGTGCGCGAGCTTGCCACGCTGCCCGAGGTTGCCTATGCCGAGCCGAACTATCTGCGCGAAGTTCTGGTGGCCACAAACGATCCGCTGCTTGATCAGCAGTGGCACCTGGGCACCATTCGTGCCCAAGAAGCCTGGGCGCGCACCACGGGAACTGCTATTCTGATCGCCGTGCTTGACACCGGTGTTTCGCCTTCCCACCCCGATCTCCAGGGCCGGATCGGCGCAGGGGTCGATCTATTTAATGGCGATGACGACCCGCGCGACGACGAGGGCCACGGTACGCATGTGGCTGGCCTGATCGCGGCCAATGGCAACAATGGTGTGGGCGGCGCTGGCGTATGCTGGGGCTGCACGGTGCTGCCGATCAAGGTGCTTGGCGAGCGTGGGCGTGGCAACGATGCGACGATTGCCGCCGGTATTCGGTTGGCGGTCGACCGGGGCGCGCGGATCATTACGATGAGCCTGGGTGGGCCGGAGGACAGCCGCACACTGCGCGAAGCGGTGGCCTATGCGGTCGAGCGCAATGTGCTGCTGATCGCCGCTGCCGGCAACGATGGCGCGCGCGGCACCCAGCTGAACTACCCGGCGGCCTACCCCGGCGTGCTGGCGGTCGGCGCGACCGACGAGCGCGACAGCCTGACCGACTTTTCGACCAGTGGTGAGTTCGTCGATCTTGCCGCGCCGGGCACGAACATCCTGAGCAGCTACTGGTCGGCGAGTTCGGGTGATACCTACGCCGTGGCCAGTGGAACATCCGAATCGGCCCCGTTGGTCGCCGGCGTGGCTGGGCTGCTGCTGTCGCTTCGGCCAGAGCTGAACGCCACGCAGCTGGCTGAACTCATCCAGGCCAGCGCCGACGATATCGACGCGCCAGGGCGCGACCCGCTGACCGGATT
>JACMIM010000710.1 GCA_014381165.1 Roseiflexaceae bacterium | reverse complement strand
CTGGCCTTGCTGGCCTTGCTCGCCCTGCTGGCCTTGCTCGCCCTGCTGGCCTTGCTCGCCCTGCTGGCCTTGCTCGCCCTGCTGGCCTTGCTCGCCCTGCTGGCCTTGCTGGCCTTGCTCGCCCTGCTGGCCAGCTTGCGCCACTTGCTCGCGGCCCTGCTGCACCTGCGAAAGCGCGCGCTCCGCCGCCTGCTGGTTAGCCTGCTGCTGGGCGGCCTGCTGAGCCTGCTGGGCGGCCTGCTCGAGCGACTGCTGGGCCGACGCGATATCATTATTTTGGATAGCCTGCGCCGCGTCCGAAAGGCTCTGGGCCATCTGCTGGTCGCCCTGCGCCGCCTGCGCCGCCTGCTGGCCAAGCGCCTGAGCAGCCTGCTGGCGTTGCTCTGGTGTCATCTGGCCAAGCTGTTCGGCCAAGGCACGCAACTCATTCGCTGCGTCAGCCATTGTTGGCTGCTGAGCCTGCTGATTGCCAGAAAGGCTGCGCAGATTGCTGGCCATTTGCTCCATCGCGGCCCGCCGTGCATCGGCATTTGGCTCGATACGCTGCTGTAACCGCGCCTCGGCCGTGGATAGATCAGCCAGCGCTTGCTCGCGGTTGCCACTGTTCTCGCGCAGCTTGCGCTCGAGTTCGGCCAGCTCCTGCTCCAGCGCGGCCCGCTGTTCAGGCGTCAAGCTCTGATCCTGTGCGACCTGCTGTTGAGCCTGCTGCACCTGGTTAGCGGTCTGCTCCAGCGACTGTTCGACCTGCGCCCGCTCGGCTAACACGGCCTGCTGCGGGTTGGGCAGCACAATCGAGGCCGCGAGCACAGCCAACGGCACAAGCGCCAGCAGCAGCGGCCGGCGCTCAAACACCAGCGGAACCAAGCTAGGGCGCAGCCGTGCCGCAGTGGTGCGCGCGTCCTCCTGCTGGTCGTCATCGACCGAACCGTGCTCGGCCTGGTCGCCAAGCTCAAGCGCAGTCGAAAGGCGCTCGCGCAGGTCGAGCATCGCATCGACACGGCGGGCTACCCGTGGCAGCGGCATTGGCTGAAACAGCAGCATGCCAAGCATGGCAAGCAGCCAGACCAGCAGCGGCAGCGCCGTCCACAGCAGCGCGTTCGGAATCGGCGTCAACCGCCCGGCGATCTGAACAAGCGCACCAACGGCCAGCGGCATCCAGAGCGTGCGGCTGACCAACTGCGCTGTGTCACGCAGCCGCAGCCGCGCCGCCATGGGTCGCAGCCGGCGCTGAATATCGTTGATGGGCGAGAATGCTTGTGTCATAAAAGTGTTCAGCAGTCAGAGAGTTAACTATCTGTTCTGTCTATATAGATTGGTTGATTACGTATCTGTGTTGAGTAGACGCGCACCTCAACAAGTTAGTTCCGTGAGCGCGGTATGCATTGCGGGGAAATAGAACAGTGGTTGTAGCAGCGGGGGACTTGTCCCCGCAACTCGTTCATCGCGGGACAAGTCCCGCAGCTACAGGCTGAACTGTAGCCTTATTCCTCGCGCCGCTGCCAAACGTGCCGGTCGTTGATCTCGACCGCGCCGTCGTCCTTCTGAAAGATCTGAATCACGCGCTGGCTCACAATCGTCACCACGTTACTTTCGGCTGGGCTTGCGGTGGCGCGCTTGGCAGGCGTGGCGAAGCGCTTGGCCAGCGCTGTCTCGCCGCTGGGCTGCTCCAGCCTACGCCGCAGCCATATCAAGCCAGCCTCGGCCACCAGGGCCGCTGCGCCTAGCGCCGCTGTTTTGCCAACTTGCCGCCAGGTGACAGGCAAGCTGCGCCCAGCAATCGTCAGAGCACCTCCGCCACGCCGGGCCAGCACCTGGCGCTCAAGCGGCCCACCGCACTTGCCACAGAAGCGATCGTCAAGTGGGTTGGCGCTCTGGCAGGCTGGGCAGATACGTTCGACCATCGCCATTCTCCTGTCTATGCTGCGGCTCACGCGGCCTCTAGGTGGGCGCTCTGGCAGGCAGTATAGCACATTCAGCGCCGTGGCAACCGCTGTGAGAGATAGAACGCGAAACGCACTGAAGAGCGTTGATACCGTTCAATATCCCCGTGAATACGTGCGCACAATACTGTATATCAAACCCAATAGCCCGGCGCTTCAGCGCCGGGGCGGGCGCGTGAAACATCATACGCCACAGCGTGAATATGTGCGCACAATGGCGGGCGCATGAAACATCATACGCCACACCCGAACAACCGGGGTGTGGCGTAAACTTTTGCGCACGCTTGACCCGGCGCTGAAGCGCCGGGCTATTGAGCTTGATCTCTACTACAACACAAGGTCGACGTGCGCATAGGTAGACTGTCGTTTAGCAATTTGCGCTGGCTGGAGCGAACCTGCGCCGATAATCTGCCCGAGGCTTTTGGTAAGCGCTGTGGCCTGCTCTAGCAGGTGCTGTTGCGCAGGTGAGAAATCGCCGGATAGCGCCAACTCCTGCTGAATATCGGCGAGATGTACAAACGCGCCGCGCAATTTCGCCACTGCCTGCTCAATTCGGCGGGCCTGCTCGAGCTGGGCCGTCGCAGTGGCGTTGCCGTTCTTCTCGACCACCGCCGCAAGAATTGCTGCAACAGCAGCAATAGTTTGAACATCTTGGTCGCTCCAGGCCTGGGTCTCGTCGCTGCCAATCACAATCAGCCCGAGCACGCCCGACCGCCCAACGATCGGCACGGCGAGCAGCGATTGCGCAGTCGGCAAAAGTGGCTCACGCTCACGTTCTTTTCGCATATCGCGGATAAGAACTGGCGCGGCAATCTCCACTGCGCGCCCGCTGGGATTCAAACCAGTACGAACCATCGAGGTGCCAACCCCATCGCCCTCGGCTGCGACTGCGCTGAACACACCAGCACCTTCCCCTAGTGCAATTACAGCATTCGGGGCGTTAAAGTAGGTCTGAATCACACGCGCAATCCCGCTGTAAAGTTCGGCTTGGCGCCGCTCCGAGGCCAGCAACTCGGCAACCTTATGCAGCGTACACAGATGCCGCCAGTGGCGGTTGCTGATTAGCTTGGTGCGCTCGAGCACGCCAATCATACGGCTATTGATCTCCGCGATGTGCTGGCTCTGCGCAATATAGTTGCGCTGACGCACCGGCTGATACACGGTTCCCATGATCTGTGACATCAGCAGCGACGCTCGCTCGATCACCTCAGCATCATATGACCACAAGCCATCGAATTTTCGCCCCCCACTAACTGTGTCACGGCCCTCGACTTCTTGTGTCAGCAGTGTCGTCCAGAAATCTGGTGTATCGACAAGCAAAAACCACTCGCGCGCCAGCGGCGACGATGGGGAAATCTCGATGAATTCGATTCCAGGTATGGAAGGTGGCTTGACATCGGGGATGCCAAATACATACACGCGCCGACTGCACGCGCCAAGCTGGCCGTAGCGACGCATCTGGGCGGGGAAGCAGGAGAAGCGCTGGAACCCAGCGTAGAAATCTACCGGCATGCGATGCTCGATAATCTGATCTTCAATATGATGGCTGATCGCATTCATCATTGCTACCGTGTTTACATCACGCAGCTCGTTGTACTGGCCAGCGATCGAGCGAAAAAGCGATACCGACATAATACTACTCCTACGGGTCAATATGAAAAAACTGTAATAAATTAATACAATCATTTTACTAGGTTGTGTACAATGTTTGTACAGGAATATAGTCCCTCCTAAGGCATAGGACTAGCGCGCTATTTTTGGACAAATCAGTTGACGTACCGAAGCATGCTCCGCTACAATTTGCGCCTTATGGATCGCATACAAACACGTTCCGTCGTTCAGCTTCGCCTGGGCACGCTTGCACTACTCGCCCTTGTGGGCCTCGGGTTTGCGCTACGGCTCTACCGGCTCGACGCCCAAAGCCTCTGGCTCGACGAGGGCGGCACATGGGCCGAGGTTACACGCCAAAGCTGGGGCTTTCTGCTGGCCGATCTCATGCGGCCAACAGCCGCCTACCCGTTGTATCACCTACTGCTCAAGGGCTGGATAGCCATCGTCGGCGACAGCGAATGGGCGCTGCGCCTACCTTCGGCGCTGGCTGGAACGGCGCTGGTGCTTGTAACCGTGCTCGCCGCCACCGAAGTACACCGCCACGGCAAAAACGCGCGCTATCGCCTGATTCTTCCAACACTACTCGCCGCAATCTCGCCCTACGCGCTCTGGCACGCGCAAGATGCCAAAGTCTACAGCCTGCTCATGCTGGTGGTTGCGCTGATGCTGTGGGCAGGACTTCGCTATTGCCGATTGCAGATCGCCAATTACCGATTGCGCTGGAGATCACTCGCGCTCGTGCTCGCAATAAGTGTCGTGAGCCTCTTTGTGCATCGGTTGGCGCTGCTACCGGCGGCAGGGCTATTGCTGGCACTGGGCATCACCGCCGGGCGCACTCGTCCCACCATCCGAACCAGGTTTGAAGCGCCAGGTTATTGGACGGTGCCACGTCTGGTGGCGCTGGCGCTGTTTGGCGGGGCGCTGGCAAGCGGCGTGCTGGGCGTGGCAGGGCTGGCCGGCTCGGTCGCGCCGAATGGTTGGCAAGAGAGCGGCCACAGCGCAGCTAGCCCGTTGCAAAGCGTATGGTTGAATCTTCAGCACTTCATACTCGATCGGGGTGATATCGGTGGGCTGTTTGGCCTGCCGCTGGTAGTCTGGATGCTGCCAGGACTCCTGCTGACTGTGTGGGGGTTCGTGCTGCTGCTGCGCGACACCTGGCGAGGCAACCTGCCAGCCACATTGGTGCTGTGCATGTTCGCCGTGCCGCTGCTGCTGTTCGCCGCCGCACTCATTCGCACACCCGTCTACGAGGCCCGCTATGCGGCGGTGGCCTTTCCGGCCTGGTTGCTGATGTGCGCGTGGCCGGTACTTCAGAACAAAGAACAGAGAACAGAGAACAGAGAACAGAGAACAGAGAACAGAGAACAGAGAACAGAGAACAGAAAACAAAAGAACAGAGAACAGAGAACAGAGAACAGAGAACAAAGAACAAATGACTTCATGGCAGATCAAGCTCTTCGCCTTAT
>JACMIM010000089.1 GCA_014381165.1 Roseiflexaceae bacterium | reverse complement strand
GTAGAGCAGAAAACCTGGGCAGCGAGCCATCAACTGGCGTCGTGCTTGCTCGTCGCCACCGGCGGCGGCGAACAGGCGGCGCAATGGCTTCATGCTATTGTCGTGGCATGTGACCACAAAGTCAGCGCCGACAAATACATCGATTTCGCTGCTGATAACATGCTGATCGCGGTCAAGCGTCGGAACGTGAACGACTAGAAATAGATACTCTTGTTCGGTATGTACGTCGAGCTTGGGCCGCTGGATTGTCGAAAGGACATCATCAAGCGCAAGCGGGTCAAGCCGTAGCCGCTCGCGTAGATAGGTGATATCGGCGCTAACTGGTTGAGGGATATCGATCCAGCTCAGGCCATCATACTCAAGCTCGCGGCGGCGTGTAGCCGGGCGGGCGAGGCTTGTGCTGGTCGGGATGGGGCGAGTTCGTTGTTCCATGCTATCCTGCACACAAAAAGGCCAGATGGCAGCCCATCCGGCCTATGCAAAGCAGCTTCAGCAGAATCTACACGAGCCGAACGAGTTCGTTAGCCGTGCGCTTCATATCGAGGAAGACCAACCCGAGCTTGGCTTTGCTATGGGCAAGCGCTGTAAGCACGGCCTCATCGCCAATCGAGGTGAGTAAAACAAAGCCATTCTCGCCGCGCACAAACACCTGGTCGAGCTGGCCACGGCGCAACTCAGTGGCGATGCGCTCGCCAAGCGACAGCATGGCGGCGCTCATTGCAGAAACGCGATCTTCCTCGACATCGGCAGGTAGCGCGGAAGCCATGATTAGACCATCAACACTCACAACAGCCGAAGCCTCAATGTCAGGCGTATTCATCTGCATTGTCTTGAGATGTCGCACCATCTCCTCGGTTCTGCTCGCCATTCAGATTCTCCTGTAAGGCCGTCCGCGATCATTGGACGTTGCTACGCCATAGTTGTGTAGTCAAAAGAGAAAGCGACAGCCCAACCAGGGCATGCCGTCTCAGACAGCCGCTTTCGTCCATTTTACACTACTTCTTTCACAAGGGCAACTACAATACACCGCAGCGATGGGCAAAACGCAGGCAAAATACGATCAGTTTGTAATTCTATTTGGCCAGTTATGCCGTCGAAACAGCACCAAAGACGTTGTTTAGAGGGTATACTCGCCAAATTCACGGCCTATTTCGGCCTCGCCGACGAAGCCGCCGGCGCGCACCTGTTCGATCGCCTGGGCCGCGCTCATGGTCCAGCGTGGTGAGAAATGAACAAGTGTTAGGCGCTCAACCCCGGCCTGGGCCGCGATCTGGCCGGCCTGATGGGGGGTGGTATGACCTGGGAATGGCGTTGCCGTGGTTGCTTCGTGGATAAGCACCGCCGCACCTTGGGCAAACTGAATGCCAGCTTGATACGGCTCGGTGTCGCTAGAGTACACCAGGGCTTTGCCGCTGGCACGGGCTTCGAAGCGCAGCGCCAAGCATGGTACGCTGTGGACGGTCTGCCTGGTTGTGAGGCGGTAGTCAGGGTCGCCTAGGGGCACTTCTGCACCAGCTTGCAGCTCGATCCACTCCACCGTAACCTGGTGCTGCCCAAGCTCAAATGCTGCCACGACGCGCTGGGCAAGCGCAAGTGTTGGCGCGTTCGCATACACCCGCAGCGGCCCAGTAAAACCTACCAGCGCGAGCTGAAACAGCAGCACGGCAAAGCCGTTGATATGATCGGCATGAACGTGAGTGAGCAAAACGCCACGCAGCTGCAAGGGATCAAGTCCGGCGCGCAGCATGCGCTGGTAGGTGCTGCCGCCGACGTCGACCAGCAACAGCCCAGAAGGTGCGACCCAAACCATATGCGTGTTTTCGCGGTCGATATCTGGCACGGCAGTGCCGACCCCGAGCAAAATCATGCGCAGCATAGCAATCCCCTCGTGAATGACGCAGAAGCCGCTGATCCAGTATTATTAGGAGTTACGCAGTTGCCCAACAGGTTTCGTTTCGCCTGCGGCGGGCAAGGAAATATCTCATCATTGTTTCGTTGTTTGGTGCTTTACACCAAATAACGAAACAAAGAAGATAGATGTTCCATGCTGCCGTAGGCTGAAGTCGCCAACTGCGTAAGTCCTACCAGTATTATTCTAACACGCGACGTATCAAGAGCGATCAGGACGATAGCGCAATCCCATTGGATTTGCAATGTGGAAAGGACTTGA
Source organism: Roseiflexaceae bacterium (assembly GCA_014381165.1). Lineage (GTDB taxonomy): Bacteria > Chloroflexota > Chloroflexia > Chloroflexales > Roseiflexaceae > JACMIM01. Next base: position 3,702 of record JACMIM010000089.1, on the reverse strand, counting down.
TTACGAATGACCAAATCACTCTACTTCGACTGTTTTTCTGGTATAAGTGGCGACATGGCGCTGGGTGCGCTGCTCGATGTAGGGCTTGACATCGCTGCGCTACGGGCCGAGCTTGCGAAGCTGCCGATCAATGGGTGGACGATTGGTGCTGAACGCGGGATGCGCGGCTATCTGAGCGGCACGCGCGCACTGGTCGATGCGCCGGAAGGCCACGTCCATCGCCATTTATCCGACATCCACACGATTATCGAGTTCAGTGGGCTTACGCCAGCGATCAAGCAGGGCAGCCTGCGCGTCTTTTCGCTGCTGGCCGAGGCTGAAGGCAGCGTGCATGGCATTCCCGCCGAGGAAATTCACTTTCACGAGGTCGGCGCACTTGATGCCATTATCGATATCGTCGGCGTAGTGGCCGGGCTGCATCTGCTGGGTGTCACTGCGGTGTATGCCTCGCCGGTGCCATTGGGCAGCGGCTGGGCCAGGGCCGCTCATGGTGCGCTGCCAATTCCCGCGCCAGCCACCATCCGGCTGCTGGCCCAGGCCGGCGCACCTGTGACCGCCGACATGACGCCCTTCGAATTGACCACGCCGACTGGCGCTGCGCTGCTTGCGGGCCTGGCCAGCTTTGAGCGCCCGCCGATGCGCTTGGAGCGGGTAGGGTATGGCCTGGGCGCGCGCGACCTCGAGCGCCCCAATGCGCTGCGCGTGTGGCTGGGCACAAGCGGTTATGAGTCGAGTGAGGTGGGGACGAACTCACTAGCCCGACGCTTCAGCGCCGGGGACTTCAGCACCGGAAACGCCAACGACAGCGTGGTGTTGCTTGAAACCAACATCGACGATCAGCCGGCTGAACAGCTGGCCTATGTGGCCGATCTGCTGCTGGCGGCGGGCGCACTCGATGTCTGGCAGTCACCAATATTCATGAAGAAGGGGCGGTTAGGCAGCTTGTTGCATGTGCTTGTACCTGAGGTACTCGAAGATACACTGATCAATCTGTTGATGCGTGAGACAACCACGCTTGGCGTGCGGCGGCGGCTGGTCGAGCGGCATGTCTGCGAGCGTGAGATTGCTACAATCGAGACTGCGCTTGGACCTGTGCAAGTGAAGCGCAAGCTCTGGCGCGGCGAACAGCTTGGCGTTGCGCCAGAATATGTGGATTGCGCGCGGCTGGCGCGTGAGCACGGGTTGCCGCTGCAGGAAGTCTACGCCCAGGTTGCGCTGGCAGTTCGTGGCCAGTGAGGAGAGGTGCTGTGCATATCTTGAGGTGGGATTCAAACGCTTGCGACCATCACCGCGTGCGCGGGTTGAAACCCGCTGCTGGTATCCGAAACGCGCTGAACATCATGAACGCGCTGAAGGGCGTTTTGGCAGAGCAGACGCCAGATGCATCCGGTGGCCATGACGGTGTCGCAACAATCTGAATCCCACCCATATCTTGACAATCGCAAGGAGTGACTGATATACTCTGCCAACTTCGTAGGCAATTAACATCTCGCATTCCAATGCGTTTCAGGCCATCAAGGGCGCGGGCTAGCGCTGTTCTTGACGACAGGGCGGTGCGGTGTGGAACTCTTTAACGCGCTACGCGATCAAATTGCCCTGGTCTTCCCCGGCCAGGGTTCACAGTATGTTGGAATGGGCAAACAGCTTTATGGCGCGTCGCCCGCTGCACGCCAGGTTTTCGATCGGGCCGACGAAGTACTCGGCTTTTCACTCTCGCAGCTGTGTTTCGAAGGCCCACCGGCTGAACTCGACGACACCTTCAATGCGCAGCCAGCTATTCTAACCGTCAGCATGGCGTATCTTGCGGCCTTGAAAGAAAACCTTGGCCCGCTTGGCTATGCGCTGACGCCCTCGCTGGTGGCGGGGCACAGTCTGGGCCAGTTCACGGCATTGGTGGTCGCGGGCGTGCTCGATTTTGAGGATGTACTCAAGCTGGTGCGTGAACGCGGGCGGCTGATGAAAGAAACCGGCGACGCCTGGCCCGGCGGCATGGCGGCCGTAGTCGGGCTAGATTCATCCACGATCCAGTCGGTGGTCGATGAAGCCCAAGCCAGTGGGATTGTCACCCTGGCCAACGATAATTCGCCGGGCCAGACGGTGCTTTCTGGCGAAGTTGCGGCGCTTCAACGCGCGATGGAACTGGCTAAACAGCGCGGCGCGAAGCTGGTGCAGCGGCTGGCGATCAGCATTGCCTCGCACTCGCCGCTGATGCAGCAGGCCTCGCAGCGCTTCGGCGGCATCCTCAGCCAGATGCCCTTTCGCCCACCACTAATTCCCCTAATTGCCAACAATAGTGCCCGCATGCTCACCAGCGTGGAAGAACTGCGCAGCGAACTGGCCCAGCACCTGACCGGCCCCGTCCAGTGGACACGCTCGGTGCAAATGATTACGGCACAGGGCATCAGCACCATCATCGAAATCGGCCCCAAACAAATCTTGACGAGCCTGATCAAACGCATTACCCCAGAAGCCAAATTAGTCGCGCTGACCGAGGCGGATGTGATGAGGCTGATTCGGGGCTGAGGGCTGAGGGCTAAAGGCTGAGGGCTAAAGGCTGAGGGCTGAGGAAGATCGGCAGTCATCTTGTCACCTTGTCATCTTGTCATCTTGTCACCTTGTCACCTTGTCACCTTGTCACCTTGTCATCTTGTCACCTTGTCATCTGGTCATCTGGTCGCCTTACGGAGCGCGCGTATGCGAAGAGTTGTTATCACCGGACTGGGCGCGGTCACGCCGCTTGGCAATCAGGTTCCGGCGCTGTGGCGCGCCTTGCTCGCGGGCGAAAGTGGCATCGCAACGATCACGCGCTTCGATGCCGCAGATCTGCCGATTCGGATCGTTGGCGAAGTCAAGGGCTTTCAGCTCGACTCGCACATCGACCCGCGTGAGGCGCGGCGGGCCTCACTGTACACTCGCTACGCGCTCAACGCGGTTGTCGAGGCAGTGAACCACGCGCAGCTCGACATGGCCCAGGTCGATCCCGAGCGTGTGGGCGTGGTGTATGGCAGCGGCGCGGGCGGGCTCGACCTGATCTTCGAGAATCACGACATCCTGCGCGACAAAGGGCCGCGCCGGGTCGCGCCGACGATGATTGCCAATATGATCCCGGACGCAGCCAGCGGCCAAATCGCGATCATGCTGGGCGCGCAAGGGCCAAACATGGCGGTCACGGCGGCCTGCTCGACCGGCGGGCACTGTGTTGGCGAGGCTTGGGAGGTCATCCGGCGCGGCGATGCCGACCTAGTGGTGGCTGGTGGAGCCGAGGCACCAATCCACCCAACCGTGCTAGCCTCATTTTCGACCATGCGCGGGCTGGCCGGCGATAACGAGCACCCAGACCAGGCGTGCAAGCCGTTCGACGCACGGCGCGATGGCTTTGTGCTGGCTGAGGGCGCGGGCGCGCTGCTGCTGGAAAGCCTGGAGCACGCGCTGGCCCGCAACGCGCCGATCATCGCCGAACTGGTTGGCTATGGCAACACCAACGATGCCCGCGACATGGTGGCCGCCGACGAGCAGGGCACGGGCGCGGCGCGAGCCATGCGGATCGCGCTGCGCAAGGCTGGCCTCGCGCCGGAAGCGGTCGGCTATATCAACGCACATGGCACCGGCACACCGCTTAACGACGCGGCCGAAACGCGCGCGATCAAGACCGTGTTCGGCACACACGCCCGGCGGCTCATGATCAGCTCGACCAAATCGATG
>JACMIM010000088.1 GCA_014381165.1 Roseiflexaceae bacterium | reverse complement strand
GCGATTCTGCGGTTCTGCGATTCTCTGTCCTTTGTTCTCTGTTCTCTGTTCTTTGTTCTCTGTCCTGCGGTTCTTTGCTCTCTGTCCTTTGTTCTCTGTTCTTTGTTCTTTGTTCTTGCAGCAACTGTTCTCTGTTCTCTGTTCTTACAGCTACTTCGCCCTACAACCGCGCCAGCCCCAGCGCAAACAGCGCGCCAATGATAATCGGCTGGTGAATCAGGTAGATCGGTAGTGAGTGGCTGCCCAGCCAACCCAGCGCGCGCAGCGGCGGCAGTTCGCCCCATTCTGGCAGCACAAAGCCCCGCCGCCCCGCTGGGTAGAACAACCTGCCCGCCGCCACGCCGAGCAGCGCAAAGCCGAACCAGGGCAAGATCGGGTAGTAGTCGGCCATGCCGCGATTGTACTCCTGAATGCCCAGTGGGATCAGCCAGGGGTAATCGACGAACACCGTGTCGATAGCGAAGCCCAGTGCGATCAACGCAAGCCCGACCAGTAGGCTCCAAAAAGGTGGCCAGCGCACAAATGGGTAGGCCAGCAGCATCGCCAGCCCCTGCAAGTGCAGAATGCCGAAAATCACAAAGGCATCGGGTGTAAACAGATATGTCGCCAGGGTCACCAGCATGCCGCAGCCGAAGATTAGCAGGCCGCGCCGGGCTTCCTCGGCGAAACCGGCGCTACCCTGCGGCGCACGCAATCGGCGAATACACAGCGAAAGCCCCAGCAGAAACGTAAAGGTCGAGCCAATGCTGCGCGCAAACAGCTGCCAGCCCGCGCTGTACACATCCGCGTCGCTCAGGCCGAAGTAGTACAGATTCCACATCGTGTGGAAGTAAACCATCAGGATGACCACAACGCCCCGCACGGCGTCGATCTCCCAAAAGCGGCGGCGCACTGACACAGCGGGCCGCACGGCGGTCTCGGCAATACTCATGATCGAATCCCTGGTACGATTGGTCGCAGCTACAGTATACCAGGGTGCAATAGATGGCGGCTGATCTGCTGTTTTGAAGGGGTGTCTGTTTCTGGCTGCGCTCGTGCTGATGCCAGATGCGACTCCTACGGCCCGCTTACAAACAGCCGCGTGCGCGCCGGTACATCGCTGCTCAACAGCCTGCGTGCGTCGGCCCCACGCTGCTCCTCGACTTGAATATCATAGTTGCGCGTGGTGTAGGTGATATTGGCGTACAGCAGCGCCAGCCGCGCGCCGCCGCTGGCCCTAAAAGCGATCTCGCCGGGCTGGAGGCGATCGGTAGCCGGATAGATCAGCCCGCCCAGGTATTCACTGCTGCCGCCGCGTGTCTCAAGCACCGTGAAGCTGCCCTCGGTCTTCATGCCTAACAGCCAGAGCGTGCCGCCATTATTGGTGATTTTGGTGCCCTCGCGGTACTCATTGTTGATCTGCCGGCCCCATACGCGCTGGCTGGCCTGCACGGTGAAGCCGTCCATTTGCGCGTCCTCGGCGTAGAGATCGCCGGCACCAGGTTGCGCCGTGTACTGGAACTGGCCGTATTTCAGCACCACCGCGCGGCTGCCGCGATGCTCGACTTTAACGCCGTAGCCAAACTGCTCGATGATCAGTGGCTCGCTGCCGCCGCCTTCGACCACGAACCGCACGCCACCGCCGTTCTTGCCGCCGCCGTTGAAGACGCTGGTGAAGCCGATAATCCGCCGCACCGAGGCTGGCACGGTTACTGTCAGTTCGTCGTACACGATCCGCACGCCAAACGGAAAGGCCACTGTCGACGCGCCGCCATCGAGCAGGCCCTGGAGTTCGCTGCGCAGTTGGCATCCCTCGTAGCCGTTGCAGGTCGCCAGCGCCCAGTTCTGTATGTTGGAATCGCCAAAAGTCGGCGTGTTGCGGATGGGCAGGCGTAGCATCGCCGCCTTTGGACTGGCGCTGAACAAGCTGTGGGCCTTTGCCGAGTAATATTCGCTTTCCGTGGTGCCAGCAACAATCGCAGCGCCATTCTTCAACAGCGATTGATAACCCTGCGCCGCGACATCGCGTAGGTAGATCGTGTTTTGCTTGGCGCTGTCGAACACGATCGCGCTGGTCGTGCCGCCGCCGCCCTCCAGCCGCCCGTCGAGCAGCGTGAGTAGGCCATGCTCGCCCTCATGCACGATCGCCGGAACGCGGTTCTGGCTGTACAGCCCACGGATCGTCATCACTGCGCCGCCATTACGGATGCCGGCGACGCGCTGGTTCTTCAGCACGATGTTCTCGTAGGTTTGGCTGTACTCGATGAACTGCACGCGGATGCCGTAGTCAAAACCCTCGATCTGCACCCGCGAAAACATGTTTGGCCCCGGCCACTCGCGTAGCATTTCCAGGCCGGCTACGCCGCGCCCGTCTTCAGCCTTGATCAACACATTCTGGAGCGCGCCCGAGTTATTTGAAATGTAGTCCAGGCCGATCGCGCCAGGGTTGCCAGCGCCCACCACAATCGCCATGTCCCAGATGTTCTGCCGAAACGACATGTTGCCGCTTTCGGTGCGAATGATCGGGCGCGGTTTGCTTGGATCGCCGAAGCCTGCGGCATTGGGCTTGAGCCGGATCGTCGTTGCGCCCGCACCCTGGCCCTGCAAGGTCATGCAGCATCCCACCCAGGAAAGCGTGTCCGCGACCAAGTAGGTGCCGGCGGGGAAAAACAGCGCGCGCGGTCGCCCATTATAGGCGTCCGGCGGCGAGTGCAGTGGCAGGCCGTTTTCGTCCACCCGCGTGTCGTTCAGCGCCCGTTGGATGGCCGCTGTGTCGTCGGTGGTCCCGTCACTCTTCGCACCATATTCCTGAACATCGATCATTGCATTGGCTGGAAATGCGATCGGCCCTGGCGTCAGCACGCCGTCAGGATTCGCAACGGCTATCGGCTTTTCGTCGGCGATGCCTGGGGCGCGCAGCAGCGGCAGAAACAAGCGTTGCGAGCTGGCTGCGCCGGCCTGGGTGGCAACGGCAAGCAGGCCGATCAGCAGCAGGGCGAGCACGCGGGGCATGGTGAGCTGTCGCATGTGGGCCTCCTTTGTGTGTAGGTTGGCCCCAATCATACCACCGCGCCACGCTGGCCTGCCGCTGCGATGATTGCAACAGGCTCACAACAACCGACTGATCTCACACTCCTTAGGGACTCTCGAATAAATAAGTAGCCACTGTTGATCTCTCTCCAGCTACAGGTTCGCTGGAGTATATCACGAGTTATGGCTAGCTTATTGTTCGAGAG
>JACMIM010000709.1 GCA_014381165.1 Roseiflexaceae bacterium | reverse complement strand
CCAACCGTCGGTGCGCCCTAACACTGCAATCTTTTATACACTTGGCCCCGCCCTTTGGGCCTAACCTCTTTTTCGCCGCTAGGATATCTGTTCGCATCTAGGATGCGAGAAACGATTTACATTGTAGCACACACGTTCTAATCATATTATCCCACAGCAATGGGGAAAACTTGTGGGATAACATGGGATAAGTTGCGATTAATTTGGGATAATGACACTCACTAGCCCGGCGCTTCAGCACCGGGTACGCTTCAGCGCCCGAAACGAATATCAGCCCGCCTGAAACCTTTTGTCCACCCTGTGGGTATGTCCAAGTAGAAGGTAACAAACGCGGGGCACGGCAATGATTCAAATGTGGGGCAGCTTGGTTGGCGGCGCACACGCCAGCGCAGAGCAGAGGAGCAGCCCAATGGGGCAGCCGAGCGACGAGACGCTCGCCCGCCAGGCGCAGGCTGGCAATGTCGATTCCTTCAGCCTGCTGGTCGGGCGCTACCAGCGCACGGTGGTCAACCTGGCCTACCGCATGCTTGGCGACCTCCACGAGGCCGAGGATGTCGCGCAGGAGGTGTTCATTCGTGCCTATCAGTCGCTTGGCCGTTACGATCCAGCCCGGCGCTTCTTCCCGTGGCTGTACCGCATCGCGATCAACCGCTGCCTGAGCACGCGCGCTCGCCCGCGCCCGGAATCGCTGGCCGACGAAACGTCCGACGCCCTGGCCGACAGCGCGCCCTCGCCCGAGCAGCAAGCGGCGCGCAACGAGACCCAGGCCGATGTTCAGCGCGCGATCGCCGCCCTGCCCGAACACGAACGCTCGCTGGTGGCGTTGCGCTATGGTGCCGACCTTTCCTACGACGAGATTGCGGCAACCATGCAACTGCCACTAGGCACAGTCAAGACCCGGCTGTTCCGCGCCCGCCAGCGCCTAGCCGGGTTGCTCGACGAGGACATTGATGAAGCATGACCCACGCCACATCCGGCGCTATCTCGACGGCGAGCTTGCTCCGGATCAGGCCAACATCTTTCGCGCACATCTCGCCGAGTGCGCCACCTGCCGCCAGCAGCTTGCCGCGCTGGAACTGCTCGACGCGCGGCTGCACGAACTGGATCGCGCCGCGCCGTCGTTCAGTATTGCAGCGCAGGTGCGTGCCCAAATCAGCCACTTGCCACCGCCGCGCCGCGCCGCACACGGGCAACTAGCGACAGCACTTGCCATGGCGCTGGCTGGCGCGCTGGCAATCGCCGCAACATTTGAAGCCTTTTTGCAAAGCGCTGTCGATCTCTACGCGCTGCTCGGTCAGGTACAAACTTGGTCGCTCGGCTTGTTGAGCGGCAATCGACTTGGCTCACTCGACTTTTCATACACAGCTGGAGCGCCGCTGACGTTGGTGGTTGGCTTGGCACTGATCTGCACGGCAAGCCTGCTGCTCCTGCGTCAGTCGCTGGCCGAGCCACTCGAATTTTGACCAGGAGATAGATGATGTCACGTCGCAGCCTCCTCCTTATTCTGGGCTTGCTGGCAGCGCTGGTGCTGCTCACGGCCGCATTTGACGCACTAGGCATCGGCGGCCAGTTCGTGCCCAACCGTGGCGGTCAACCACCCGTGGCAGGAGCAGGTGATGAATTCCCGCCGGCCTTTCTCCGCGATCTGCCGCGTGTGGTCGGCGCACTGGCGGCAGTAGCGGCATTGGCGGGTTATGGGCTACTGATCGGCGCACTGGCCGCCCGGCGGCTTGGCACCACCGTTCGCACGATCATCGGCGGGCCGCAGCAACTGGTGCGGCTGGGGCTGAGCGGCCTGCTGCTGGCAGTGCTTGTGGTCGGCACGCTGCTGCTCGGCATCCTAGCGGGCATCGTCGGGCTGGCAACACCCGCCTTCGCGTTTGTGTTCGCCATGCTGCTTACCGCCGGTCACACCGCTGTGGCAATCGCGGCTGGACGCTGGCTGCGTGCCCATGCTGGCGCGATCGAGCATGAACCGATTGCCGATCTTCTCACGGGCACGACCGCACTCACGATTGTCAGCCAGCTGCCCTATGTCGGTAGCGTGGCGCTCGGTGCGGCGGTATGTGTTGGCCTGGGTGCCCTGGCCGCGACTGGCCTGGGAGCCGCCGACCGCTGGCGCCCGCCGCCACTCGACTACTAACCTGCATTTCTGCGCATTTCTGCGCCCTCACCCTAGCCCTTTCCCAGCGTGGAAAGGGAATTCAGAAGCCAAAAGGAGACCATAATTCATGCGACTTTCAACGATTGCCAGCGCCAGCATCACGCTCGCGGCGCTGGCCCTGACGCTTGCTGCCTGCGCACCAGGCGCATCTAACGCCACCGCTGCCGGCCAGACCACCACCATCGAGCGCGGCACCATCGCGCTTTCGGTCAGCGGCAATGGCGAGATACGTCCAGCCCGCGACCTGGATATGAACTTTGGCACCACTGGCACCGTTGCCGACCTGCTAGTCGAGGAAGGCCAGCAAGTGCAGCAGGGCGATCTGCTGGCGCGCTTGGTCACGACCGACTTAGACCAACAGGTGGTTCAAGCCGAGGCCAACCTGAAAAGCGCCCAGGCGCAGCTGGCCGACCTCCAGGATGGCCCTGCAACGACCGACGTGCGCGATATAGCGGCCCAGCTGGCATCCGCCCAGGCCCAGCTGGGGCAGCAAACCAATGGTAATGCTCGCCCAAGCGAGATCAGCAGCGCCCAGGCCCAGCTCGATTCAGCCCGGGCAGCGCTGGCCGCACTCAAGAACCCGACTCAAGCCGAGATCAGTAAAAGCCAGCTGAGCGTTACCCAGGCCGAGAACAGCCTGGCAACCACCCGTACTACAAGCGCCAAGAACAAGGCCGATACCAAGCTTAAGCTCGATCAGGCCGCCAACGCGCTGCGCAACGCCCAGGATACGCTCAGCAGCAGCTATTGGGACACGCACAATGGTGATGGCAGCCTCAAAAAGAGCAGCGGCGACCCTGGCTACCAGAATGATCTGGACACCTACAACAAGGCCGTGCGCGACGAGCAGGACGCCGCCGCGTCGATGACACAGGCCCAGATCGCCTATGACGAGGCCCTCGCCAAAGAGCAGGTCGATCTCGCCGACGCCGAGGCTACGCTGGCCGACGGCGAGGCCCAACTTGCCGCGCTACAAAACCCCAGCGCCGCCGATCTGGCCAGCGCCCAGGCCCAAGTCGCCTCAGCTGAATCCAGCCTGAAGCAGCTTACTGGCGGGACTTCGAGCGACATCGCCGTGGCCCGCAGCAGTGTCGAGCAGCGCCAGGCCGCACTTGACGCCCTGAATGCGCCGGCTTCCACCGCCGACCTAGCCAGCGCCGAGGCCAGCGTGGCCCAGGCCCAGGCCAGCCTGACCCAGGCCCGCCTCAGCCGCGCCGAAGCCGAGCTGGTGGCACCCTTCGCTGGCATTGTCGCCGAGATCAATATCAAACCTGGCGCGGCCTCGTCGAGCGCATCGCCGGCCATCTACCTCATCGACAATAGTGCCTTCCATGTAGATGTGCAGATCAGCGAATCGGATCTGGGGCAAATCGAAATCGGCCAGCCCGCCGCCGTCGAACTCGACGCGCTGGCCGCGCAGCCGCTTTCTGGCACCGTCAGCTATATCGCGTCAAGCGCCACCGACGGCCAGGACATAACCACGTATCTGACCCGTGTGCAGCTTGACGACGCCAGCCAGTCATTACGCGCCGGCCTCAGCGCATCGGTGGATTTAACCGGTGCAACGGTCAGAGATGTTCTGGTTGTGCCTAACAGCGCGATTGTCGAAACCGATAACGGCCCACAGGTGCGGGTGCAACGCGAGGGCAACTCAGCCGAGCTGATCGCTATTACGACCGGATTGGTTGGCGACACCTTCACCGAGGTCACATCCGGCTTGAACGAAGGCGATGTGATTGTACTCGGCGCGTCCAGCACCGGCGGTGGCCCGTTCGGCGGGTAGCAAAAATGGCGGGTTGGGCGCAGCCCCCAAAATCCCCGCCAGTCTTTATAAACGTGCATCAGCACAAAGCGGGGGGTTGGGGCGCAGTCTCCCAAAATCCCCGCCCGCCCTTATCACGCTGAGCGAGGTAGAAAAGCGGGGGGTTGGGGCGCAAGTCCCAAAAAATCCCCGCCCGCCCTTATCACGCTGCGAGAACTGCAGTAGCTGTTCAACCACGGAGTAACCATATGGCTCAAGTACAAACACCCGCTGCCCTGCCCACTTCATTGCGCAAGGAGGCACCCAGCTATGGCATCAGTCCAACGGAAAGCGTGCGGATCGCTTTTACCAGCCTACGCGCCAACAAACTGCGCACGGCCCTGACCATGCTCGGCATCATCATCGGCGTGGCCTCGGTCGTGGCGCTGACCTCGATCGGCAACGGCGCGAGCGCCGCGATCACCGGGCAAATCAGCAGCATCGGCAGTAACTTGCTGACCGTTTTCGCTGGCCAGCAAACCGGCCCAGGCGGCGGAGGTGGCGCGTCTCGGCCACTCACCACCGACGATGTGGCGGCGATCGAGCGCAACGGCATTGTCGCCGAGCGCGCCGTGGTCGCGGCCTCGTTCCAAGGCAGCGGCACCGTCACCGCTGGTGCCAGCAGCGTTTCTGCTACTGTGCAAGGCGTTTCCAGCAGTTATTTCGCGGTCAACAACATGGCGGTGGAGCGCGGCGCACTGCTGAGCGAAAGCCAGATCGACGGCCAGCAGTCGGTCGCCGTTTTGGGCAGTAATGTCGCCAGCGACTTGTTCGACCTAGCTAATCCAGTCGGTAAGAAGCTGCGGATTGAGGGACAAACCTTTCGAGTCGCCGGTGTGTTGGCGGCGAAAGGCAGCAGCGGATTTTCCTCGGTCGACGATCAAGTGTTTGTGCCGCTCGGCGTGGCCCAGCGCAAGCTGTTCGGCGCAACAGCCGCTGGATCAGGGGCGCAGCGCGTTTCCAGCCTGAGCGTCCAGGTTGGCGACGCGGCTGACATCGACCTGGTGCAAAGCGAGATCGCCAGTGTGATGCGCCGCCAGCACGATCTCACAACCGACGGCAGCGAGGACGATTTTACCGTGTTCAATCAAGCCGACACGCTTTCAACCCTCAACAGTGTCACCAGCTTGCTGACGGTCTTCCTGGGCGCGATCGCTGGAATCTCGCTACTGGTGGGCGGCATCGGCGTCATGAACATCATGCTGGTGAGTGTCACCGAACGCACGCGCGAGATCGGCCTGCGCAAGGCAGTCGGCGCACGGCGACGCGACATCCTGCTGCAATTCCTGATCGAGGCCGTGACGCTCAGCATACTGGGCGGGCTGATCGGTCTGGCGCTTGGCTGGTTGGTTTCGTTTCTGGTCGGCCTGACCGGCCTGATCACGCCCGAGGTAACACCCACAGCCGTGGCACTCGCGCTGGGCTGCTCGACCGCCGTGGGCGTCTTCTTCGGTATCTACCCGGCCCAACGCGCCGCCGCGCTCCGCCCGATCGATGCGCTACGTTATGAGTGAGGCTAGGGATTAGGGGCTAGGAGCTAGGGGTAACAACACTCAAGCACCAGCCCCTAGTTCCCAGCTCCAAACCCCTAGCCCCTAATCCCAGCTCCAGGAGAAATAGCATGTCACTCATTCAACTCACCGATGTCGCCAAGACCTACACGATGGGCGATGTCGAAGTACAGGCTCTGCGCGGCGTCTCGCTGACGATCCAGGCGGGCGAGATGGTCGCGATTATGGGGCCATCTGGCTCGGGCAAGTCGACGCTCATGAACATCCTGGGCTGCCTCGACCAACCCTCAAGTGGCAGCTACGCGATCGACGGCGTGGACGTAGGCAGTTTGAACGACGACCAGTTGGCGATCATCCGCAACCGCAAGATCGGTTTTGTGTTCCAGCAGTATATGCTGCTCCAGCGCACCGACGCTGTGAAAAATGTCGAACTGCCCATGCTCTATGGCAATGTTCGCGAGCGCATCGCCCGCGCCCGCGAGGCGCTGGCATCTGTCGGTATGGGCGAGCGCATGCACCACAAGCCCAATGAGCTTTCGGGTGGCCAGCAGCAGCGCGTGGCGATCGCGCGGGCACTGGCCAACGAGCCGCGCATTATCATGGCCGACGAACCGACCGGCGCGCTCGACACGCGCACCGGTGCCGAGATCATGGCGATCTTCGAGCGGCTCAATCGCGAACGCGGCATCACGATCATTCTGGTTACGCACGAACCCGAGATCGCCGCGCACGCCCGCCGCATCATCCATGTGCGCGATGGCGTGATCGGCCAGGACGAACTGGTGGCTACTCCAGCACACGGAGTCGAGCATCTGGAAGCGCTTGACACCCTCGCGGCTGCGTGATAGGATAGCGACATTCACAATGGACACAATCCTGACACGCATAACACAGCTGCTGCGACACGAGTATTACTGTCTGACAACGTCAGGCAATTGGTGATGCTCCACAAGCCGTGAACAATGCGTGAATAGAAACGCAAACGTGGACATCGCGTCCACGTTTTTTTGTTGCAGGAAGAAGGAACATTCCAATGCCTGATGTACTAGACGAGTTGCTGACCCGCGGTGTGGCCGAGGTGGTGGTCGAGAAGGAGCTACGCGCCAAGCTGCAAAGTGGCAAAAAGCTGCGGCTCAAGCAGGGCTTCGACCCGACCAAGCCGGACATGCATATTGGCCATGCGGTCGGCCTGCGCAAGCTGCGCAAGTTCCAGGAACTGGGCCATCAGGTGGTGCTGATCGTGGGCGACTGGACGGCGCAGATCGGCGATCCCAGCGGGCGCGATGAAACCCGCCCGCGCCTGACAGCTGAAATCGTACAGGAAAACGCCCACACCTACATGCGCCAGTTCTTCACCGTGGTCGACGAAGCCAAGACCGAGGTGCGCTGGCAGTCGGAGTGGTTTGGCAATTTCACCCTGCTGAACGCGCTCGATCTGGCTGGTCGCTTTACACTCGGCCAAATGCTGGCCCACGATACCTTCCGCAAGCGCTACGAGGAAGGCGCGCGCCTGAGCATCCTGGAGCTGATGTACCCAATGTTGCAGGGCTACGATTCGGTCGCCGTCAAGAGCGATGTCGAGTTCGGCGGCACTGACCAGAAGTTCAACAACCTAGCCGGGCGCGAATTACAGGAGCAGTGGGGGCAAACGCCGCAGGACATCCTGCTGCTGCCGCTTATTCCCGGCACCGATGGCCGCAAGATGGGCAAGAGCTTCAACAACACGATCGACGTGCTGCTGCCACCGTTCGAGATGTACTCCAAGGTGCTCTCGATGACCGACGGAGTCATGCCGCTGTACTACGAGGTGCTGACCGACGTGCCGCTCGACGAGGTGCGCGAGATGCAGCGGGCCATGGCGGCAGGTGCAGTCAACCCAATGGAATTCAAGATGCGGCTAGCGCGCGAGGTGGTCGATCAGTTCCACCCGGCGGGCCAGGGCAGCCAGGCCGAAGGCGAGTGGGTGCGCCGCTTCCGCGAAAAGGAGCAGCCCAGCGAGATCGCCAACCACGCGATCAGCGGGCCGATCAGTATCGTCGATTTTCTGGCTGAAGCCGGGCTAGCCCCCTCCAAAAGCGAGGCCCGCCGCCTGATCGCCGGCGGCGGCGTGCGCGTCGAGGGCGAAAAAGTCGACGCCGATTTCGTGCTTTCGCCCGAGCGCCCAGCGGTGGTGCAGGTCGGCAAGCGCAAGTTCATCCGCGCCGTCCGGGAATGACTGAATGACAAGATGACTGAATGACAAGATGACTGAGTGAGTTTCGTGATCTTGTCATCTTGTCATCTTGTCATCTTGTCATCTTGTCACTTCCCAAACGCCGCCGCAAGTTCGCGCAACCGCACTCGCTTGACCCACGAATAGGTATAGCACTTCTTATCCAGGCAGTACGAGCGCAGCGTCTTTCCCTGGATGCCAGTGCCAACCTCGCGACCCTTGCTCATGAAGTCCATGCTGGCGTCCACCACCTCGCAGTTCTCGGGCAGTGCGTAGCTGCGCCCGCTGCGATCGCTGCCTGCGAACGAGCCGACGTACAAGTTAACGTGGCCAGCCTTGCGCCCCGCCGTAAACGAGGGGCCATAGACGAGTACATCGCCGGGCAGCCAGTCGTTCGGGTCAGTTAGCTCGATCAGCTTGGCGTTGCCGTCGGCCACATAATAATCGGCCATGCTCGGCCCGGCTGGCCCCCACTTGATATCCAGGCCCGCTCCAGCAAATACCACGCTCACCAAATCCGCGCACACAATATCCTTGTAGTGGAAGCTGTTGGGATCGCCCAGAAAGCGCGCGCCGTAGATCATCTTTTGAAGATGGGCCGGCAGCGCGTCGAAGGTCGCCGGGTCGTCGCCCAACATGAACAGCGCCATATCAATTACGCGGCGGGCCTTTTCCGGCAAGCTGGCATAATCCGGCCTGGCCGAGCGCACGCTGCCACTGCCGCCGATACCGGTCGAGGCGGGCGCAGCAGCAGGCGTAAGCTGTACTGGCTGCGTCACATGACCATTCACCATGACTGGTAGCACGGCGCGCGCATACTCGTCGACCTCGACCTGAAGTTCGAACAGCCCCGCTAGCCCGCCCAGCTCAAAGCGATAATTGCCCTGCGCGTCGGTTTCGGTCTGCAGAAAGGCTTGCGGCGTCACGTCGGGCTGGGGCAGCAGATACGAGCGCTCGGCCTTGAACAGCCGGCCGTCGGCGTTCAGCTGCGGGTTGTACTGTAGCGCGCCATCACGGAAGCCGTCCCAGGTCAGGCCAGGAACTCGGTCGCGCAGCTGCTGCTCCCAGCACTCCCAGCGTGTGCCCGCAAAGCCGCTCAACGGTCGCGTCCAGGCGAAGGGCGGCAGCGCGCGTTCCTCCGGCAGCAGATACGTTTGGTCGGCCTTGAACAGCCGACCGTCGCCGTTCAGCTGTGGGTTATGGCGCAGCGCCCCGTCGCGGAAGGCATCCCAGGTGATGCCTGGCACCTGGCCCTGCACCTGGTTTGTCCAGCAGTCCCAGCGCGTCCCGGCGAAGCCATTCAGCGGGCGCGTCCAAGTCACCTGGCGGCCAACCGGCAGCGCCTGCGCCCCGGCCACATCACCAAGTGTGGCAGCAGAGCCATGCAGCCGCACCGCCACACCGGCCAGCGGCGCAACATCCGTCGAGCGAACCACCCGGCCTGAAAGCGAGAAGAGCGACACGTAAGCCTCCTTCCTATGTGGCAATCTACATTCTATTCTGAAGTGATTATAGGTCTTGCTTTCGCCAGCCTGCACGCGAGTTTGGTATAATAAAGGCTGCGAAATGGCAACAAATGGGCGACACGCATGACCACAACTGAATCACGGCCTGTCTGGGAGCGGCGGATCAACGACACTGTGCGCTGGGGGCTGAAGCGCTGGCTGCTGTTTGCGAATCTGGTGGTGCTCGTATACGGCGGCCTACCCTGGCTTTCGCCAATAGCGCACGCCGCAGGCTACCGCACGCTGGGCAATCTGTTGTTTGCGCTCTACACGCCGCTGTGCCACCAGAAGCCCAGCCAGTCGTTTTTTTTGAATGGCTATCAGGTCGCCGTCTGCCAGCGCGAGGCGATTATGTACGGGGCGCGGTTCGCGGGCGGGCTGCTGTTCGCACTGTTCCGCCACCAAGTGCGAGCCATGCCAGTCAGGCTGGGCGCGCTGCTGCTGCTACCCATGCTGATCGACGGCGGCAGCCAACTGATCGACGATCTCCTCGGCGGCACGCTGCTACGCGGCACCAACGATGATATCGGATCATTCAATTTCTGGATGCGCATGGCGACCGGCCTGCTGTTCGCCATCGCAGTACTGCTGGTGGTCTACCCGCGCCTGGAGCGCGACCTGCGGCAAGCTCAGATCGCCGCATAACCTATCAAAGGAACGTTACGTGAGGTTATTACTGATCGCTGTCGCTGCTATGCTGGTCAGCTGCGCGGCCCCGACGCCAAGCGCCCCTGCCGCTGTGCCTGTGGTGCCCGCCCCTGGCGCGATCTTGGCGACCAATGCGCTGCTGCTCGATACGAGCACGCCGCTTATGCCTGAAATTGGCCAGCCTGCGCCGGACTTCCAGTTCACCCTGCCCGACGGCACGACCCAGAAGTTGAGCGATCTTCAGGGCAAAAAAGTGCTGCTGAACTTTTGGGCTACCTGGTGCGAACCCTGCCGCGACGAAATGCCGCACCTGGAGCAGGCTCGTCAAGCCTATGGCGATGATCTGGTCATCCTGGCGGTCAACAAGGCCGAAAAGGCCGAGCGCATTGCATCGTTTACCAACGACATCCCGGTCGGCTTTGCGCTGATCGCCGACCCCGACGCCGACGTGGCCAACCGCTACTCCGCCGTCAACCTTCCGCTCACATTCTTTATCAACCGCGATGGTACAGTGGCCGCACGCGAGCTGAAAGTCATGAGCTATGCGACGATCACCGGACATATCGACCAGCTAAAGTAAGCGAAAGGCCAGTGGCAAGCAGCGAAATAT
>JACMIM010000708.1 GCA_014381165.1 Roseiflexaceae bacterium | reverse complement strand
GTCGAAGTCCATCAGCGCGCGAATGCTGCCGCCGATTGGCGCAAAGTCCAATCCCTTGTCTTCGACCAGTGCCCGGTAATCGGTTGCGGCGGCGATCCGCACGCGGTGTCCGAGGCGCTGCAGTTGGCTGGCCAGGGCGACAAATGGCTGCACATCGCCACGTGAGCCAAGCGCAAGGATTGAAAGCTGTGCCATATCCTTTGAACTCTACGGGTTGAGTGGCCGAACGGCCACCGCTGCATACATCGTGCGGCCCGACGTGGGCGAGCGCCGTGTGCCAATGCGCGCGATCTGTTCGAGGCCGGCCTGCTCCGCCATGGCTGCATAGCGGGCAAATGCCAGCGGAAAGGGAATCCACGGCAGCGGTGCGATCTGCTCATACTCGACCGTGATCACACGCCCGCCTGGCCGCAGCAGCGCGGCAATGCGTTCGAGTTGCGCCTG
Source organism: Roseiflexaceae bacterium (assembly GCA_014381165.1). Lineage (GTDB taxonomy): Bacteria > Chloroflexota > Chloroflexia > Chloroflexales > Roseiflexaceae > JACMIM01. The sequence continues at coordinate 4,671 of JACMIM010000708.1, read as the reverse complement.
CTGGTCGCGCAGGAAGTGCAGCAGATTGGCCATCACCACACCATCCAAGACTGGCAGCGCCAGCGCTTTGGTGATATCGGCCTGTTGGGGTAGGATGGTCGCCAGCGCTGGGGCGTTGCGCACGCGGGCGTGGAGCGCGCTTATCGCCCGCGCGTCGCGGTCGATCGCGTGAATCTGGCCAGCTGGCCCGATCAGCTCGGCCAGCGCCCACGCGAAGTTGCCTGTCCCAGCGCCAAGATCGGCCCACATGCCGCCCGCCTGCGGCACGCCAACCCTGATCAGCGCGACCATCTCGTTCTGCTCCATGAGACGCCTTTCGCCTGCGCAGGGCTAGAACTTATACGAGTCAATGAAGCGCACGCCGGGCATGTAGCCACGAAGCCACGAAGCCACGAAGATCAGAAAGGCTGTAATAGGGCTTCGTGTCTTCGCGGCTTCGTGGCTATTTGAGCGGTACGCTAGGCCAGCGGCACACGCAGCTCGACTGTGGTGCCCTGGCCTTCGGCGGATTTAATCCGCCACTCGCCGCCGATCAGTTCGGCGCGTTCGCGCATGTTCAGCAACCCGAGTGAGCCGCGGTTGATGTAGTTGGCCTCGACCGCGCCAACATTGAAGCCTTTGCCACGGTCGCGCACACTGGCGACCAGATGGTCTTCCTCCTGGTATAGATAGATCGTTATCTCGTTGGAGCGGGCGTGCTTGCGGGCGTTGTTCACCGCCTCCTGCACAATAATAAAAATAGCAGCCTCGACATCGACCGACAGCCGTGGAATAGCTGCCGGTGCCTCCAGCCGCAGTTGCACGCCCTGCGGGTCGCGGAAGCGTGCCACATATTGCTGGAGCGTCGAGAGCAGGCCCTGCGTTTCAAGGCCCAGCGGGCGTAGCTCGAACAGCAGCGTGCGGATGTCGAACGAAGTCTTTTGCACCAGCTCCGAAAGCACATCGAGTTCCTGCGGCACACGCTCCGGCATGGCCCGCAGCAGCCGCTTGACAAACTCGATATTCATGGCGATCGCGGCCACACTCTGGGTCGGCCCGTCATGCAGGTCGCGGGCGATTGCGGCGCGCACCTCGGCCTCCTTGGCCAGCAGCCGATCGCGCTCCTGCTTCAAACTTAGCACCAGCCGCGCATTTTCGACCGCCACCGCTGCCTGCGCCGCCAGCGTGGTCAGCAGCCGCAAATCCTGCTCGACAAATGGCTCACCGCTGCGCTTGTTCAGCACCTGCATCACGCCGACTGTTTGCTCGCCATGCTTCATTGGCGCGCACAGAATCGATTTGGTCACAAAATCAGTCGCCAGCGAAACACCGTCGAACCAGCGTGGGTCCTGTTCCACATCATTGACAATCTGGCCGATACCATTTGATGCGACCCAGCCGGCAATGCCGCGATCAAGCGGAATGTGGAATTCGCGCAGCTCGCCACTGGTTGTGTCGGGCGTCTCCAGCACCAACACGCGCTTGGCCTCATCCAACAGCATAATCGAGCAGCGCTCTGCGCCCATCACTTCTGGCACCTGGCGCTTGATCTCCGCAAGCAGGCTGGAAAGATCAAGGTTGGCCGCGAGCGACTGGCCGACCTGGTAGAGCAGATGCAGTTCGCGCAAGTCCTGCTCGGCATGGCGCAGCATAGACAGCTTGTCGGCCTCGCCGCCAAGCGAGCGCACGACCAGCACCGCCATGTCTTCCTCGTGATGCGTTGGGGCGGCTGGTTCGCTTTCGCGCTCGGAGACAACCAGGTGCAGCAGGCCGACGGTTTGATTATTGCTTCGTAGGGAAAGCTCGATCAACTGGCGGTCATCGTCGAGCGCGTAGTAGCCAACTGCTGGCTCACTGCCCTGGGCGCGGCGGGCGAAGTCCTCGCGGGCCTCATCGATCATGCGAGCAATATCCGGCGTCAGCACGCCATGCTGCATCGTGAGCGTTTCGCCATTTGGGGCCTGGTAGACCAGTGCGCCAGCCTGAGCGGGCCAGAATACCACGAGCCGCTCAAGCGATGCGTGCAGTAAACTGGCGACATCGTAATAGCCGCCGACGGAAATAAGCTGCCCCAGCGTTTGCAGCTGGCGCTGGTCGATCGATGGTGTTGTCATGCGGCACCTCGCGCTAGGGGCCGCACCCCAACACACATGCTGCGGGGCTGCTGCCGAGCGGGCGATAGATAGGGTGATAACTGTACTTCAAGCGCTGCCTGCTGTCAACGCCACCCGCACATTTGACTTGTGAGATAAATCACATTATACTTGTTACGAAAAGGACAATGTTCATTGTTGAACTGTATTAGGCGGCTGCAAAAAATGCTGGCGCACTTGTTGCACTATTTCGAGAAGCGCCTGCTTGGTGGGCAACCGATAGAAGTGCGTACATGTGGTGGACGCCAAACAGCGCTTTGTGCGCGTGAAAGGGCAAGAACATGTCCAATAATGGCCATGTGCAGAACACACAACCATCGCTCGCCGACACGCCTTTGGCTGAGCGAGCGACGACGCGTCCGCGTGTCGTCGTGGTCGGCGCGGGCTTTGGCGGGCTGAATGTCGCGCGCAAGCTCGGCAATAAAGAACTCGACGTGCTCATCCTCGACCGGAACAACTACCATGGATTTTGGCCGCTGCTCTACCAAGTTGCCACGGCGGGCCTGGAGCCGGAAGCGATCGCCTCGGCGGTGCGCAGTGTGATTCGCGACTACAACAACATCGACTTCCTGATGACCGAGGTCAAGGGCGTTGACTTCGACGCGCGAACGGTCGCCACCAGCGCTGGCGCAGTCGGCTATGATTACCTGGTGTTGGCTGCTGGCAGCGCCAACAACTATTTTGGCAACGACGATCTTTCCAAGCATACCTTTGGCCTCAAGGATCTGGATGACGCTGAAGTGTTGCGCAATCATGTGCTGCGTTCGTTCGAGCGCGCAATGTGCGAGCAGGACGACGAGCGCCGCCGGTCGCTGATGACCTTCGCTGTGGTTGGCGGCGGGCCAACCGGTGTCGAGCTAGCTGGCGCATTCGAGGAACTGATTGGTCATGTGCTGCGCAAAGATTATCCAGCCCTGGATACACACGAAGCGCGGGTGGTACTGGTCGAAGCGACCGACAAAATCCTCGCCAGCTTTCCGCAGAATCTCCAGCGCACTGCAGTTAAGCGGCTTGAGCGCATGGGTGTTGAACTCATGCTCAAGACAGCCGTTGCAGCGGTGGAGCACGGCCATGTACAATTCAAAGATGGCAGCAGCCTGGCCGCCGATACAGTGGTATGGGCCGCTGGCGTGCGGGCCGCGCCAATCGCCGACCAGCTTGGCGTCGAGCAAGGGCGTGGGGCGCGCGTGAAGATTGCGCCCACGCTCAACCTGCCAAACCGTCCTGAAGTCTTTGTGATTGGCGACATGGCCTATCTTGAAGGCTACAAGCCGGGTGTCGCCTATCCAATGGTTGCGCCGGTGGCCATCCAAATGGCGCAGCAGGCGGCGGCGAACATTTCGGCCCATCTTCAGGGCCAGCCAATGCGCGCGTTCCGCTACTTCGACAAAGGCCAGATGGCCACGATCGGGCGTAGCTCGGCGGTGCTCGATTCATTCGGCATACGCATGAGCGGCTTTATTGCCTGGTTGGGCTGGCTGTTTGTTCACCTGCTCTATCTGGTTGGCTTCCGCAACCGGCTGGTCGTGATGCTTAACTGGGCCTATAATTACCTCACGTTCGACCGCAGCGTCCGGCTGATCACCGGCAACCGTGATGAGGATCGGCAGTACAAGCGCGATCTTGAGACGGGCAACCCGCTGGAGGAGGTGGCGCTTTCGGCCAACGAGTCTACCGGATCGTACCGTTAACACGCCATCCGCGCTACGCTGATCGAACAAACGACGAGCACGAAAGTCAGCACTTTCGTTGCGGGTGTGGCGTAAACTTTTACGCCGCCACCACGGACGCCGGATAAATCCGGCGTCTGCTACCTCAAAACGCGCTGAAGCGCGTTCAACCCCGTTCAACGCGCTTCAGCGCGTTTTGCATAGCAGCAGCGGGTTTCAACCCGACTGCGCTCGATGCGTGCGCAAAGATATACGCCACACCCTTTCGCCGTTCGTCGTTTATCTTTCGGTGTATACTTCTCCTAGCATCTATCCAACCGTATCGCAAACAACCCGGCGAAGATAACAGGAACTGGTATGACTGCGCAAGCACCGACCGCAACGCCTGATACGAAAACCAAGCCGGCGATAGACCTAGAACTGCTTGTTGCCAGCGATGAAGATCTGGCGACGCCCTACCGTGTGATTATTGAGAACGACGATGTCACGCCGATGGACTTTGTCGTGGCCATCCTGGTGACGATCTTCCAGCTCACAGCCGACCAAGCCGCTGGCGTGATGTTCGAGGCGCATCACACCGGCCACGCGCTGGTCGTGGTTCTGCCGCTGCAAGAGGCGCAGAACCGTGTGTATGCGGCGCATACTGCAGCGCGTGAATCTGGCTTTCCACTGAGCTTCTATCTTGAGCCCGATGTGTAGGCAGCGAAAGCAATCCGCTCAAACGTATAACGTTTGAGCGGATTTTTCTTGGGGCTTCGCCCCAAACCGCTGCTTTTTTGTTTGTTTTTTGGGGGGCAAGCCGCCAAAAAACAAAAAAAAATTTTTTTGGGGGGCCGCATGCCCCCGGGCGCCCGCAGGTAGGTTGCGTG
>JACMIM010000707.1 GCA_014381165.1 Roseiflexaceae bacterium | reverse complement strand
GCCTGAAGGTTGGAGATCCACTCATTTCGCGTCCAATTCTCCAAATTCGGGGAGTGTAGCCAACAGTTGCCCCGCCGCCAGCGCCCAAGATCGCAACTTCGTAGACAACCGCACGCAGATGCTTCGCTGGAAATATATAGAGAATGAACACCACAATGACTACCGCAGTACCGACCCGTAGCGAGATACCGGGTGAGCAGACCTGGGATGCCGCCAGTATTTTCGCCGACGATGCCGCCTGGGAAGCTGAGATCGCCGCAATCAAGGGCCAGACGGCGGCGCTGGGCGCGTTCCAGGGCCGGTTGCGCGATGGCCCCGCGACTGTGGCGCTCTGGTTGAGCGCGCTCGAGCAGGTGATGCGCAGCGTCTACCGCATGGAAATCTATGCCAGCATGCACTACAACGTCGATACCGGCGACCAGGCGGCCCAGGCCAAGCAGGATCGCGCAGTGGGCGTGTATGCCCGCACGCTGGCCGCCGCCGCCTTCGCCGAGCCAGAGTTACTGGCGATCGGCATCGACACGCTGATGCAATGGACCGACCAGCACGCGGGGCTGGCCAACTACCGCCACTACTTCCACTCGCTTGGCGTCAAGGCCTCCCATGTGAGATCCGGCGAGGTCGAGGCGCTGCTGAGCGCGGCGGGCGAACCATTCCAAAGTGCTACCAACATCCACGCCGTGCTGGCCGACGCCGATTTACGCTTTGCCCCAGCCATCGGCGGCGACGGCCAGAGCCATGAGATAACCCAAGGCTCCCTCGGCAGCCTGCTGCAATCGCCCGACCGTGAGATCCGGCGCAGCGCCTGGGAGAACTATGCCGATGCCCATCTGGCGGTCAAGAACACCATGGCAGCCTGTCTGGCCACCGGCGTCAAGCAGGATGTGTTTGTGGCGCAGGCGCGCGGCTATCCATCGGCGCTCGAGGCAGCACTGGCGGCAAACTTCATCCCGCCCGCCGTGTTCCACAGCCTGATCGACACGTTCAAGCAGCACCTGCCGACATGGCACCGCTACTGGCGGCTGCGCAAGCGCGCGCTTGGCGTCGAGCAATTGCATGTGTACGACATCAAAGCACCACTGGCCGCCAGCACCGCACCAGTTCCGTATGCGACGGCAATCGACTGGATTTGCGCGGGCATGCAACCGCTTGGCGCGGAATATGTTGAAATCATGCGGCGAGGACTGGAGCAGGAGCGTTGGGTCGATATCTTCCCAAATAAGGGCAAGCGCATGGGCGCATTTTCTACTGGCACACCAGGCACGCACCCATTCATTCTCATGAATTATGGCGATGACCTTAGTGGTATGTCCACACTGGCCCACGAGCTTGGCCATTCGATGCACAGCTACTATACCTGGCACAACCAGCCATTCCAGTATAGTGATTACTCGATTTTCGTGGCCGAAGTGGCTTCGAATTTCAACCAGGCGCTGGTGCGCGACCACCTGCTCAAACAGAACGACCAGCGCGACTTCCAGATTGGTATGATCGAAGAGGCCATGGCGAACTTTCACCGCTACTTCTTCATCATGCCGACCCTGGCGCGCTTTGAGCTTGAAATTCACCAGCGGGTTGAGCAAGGTCAAAGCCTGACCGCCGACAGCATGATCGCCCTGATGAGCGAGCTGTTCGCCGAAGGCTATGGCGACGAGCTGACACTCGACACGGCCAGGATTGGCAGCACCTGGTGCCAGTTCTCAACACACCTGTACTCCAACTTTTATGTCTATCAATACGCGACTGGCATCTCGGCTGCGCATGCGCTGGCGAACGGCGTGCTGGGCAATCAATCGGGTGCGGTGGAGCGTTACCTGGGCTTTCTGAAGACCGGCAGTGCCGCCTACCCGATCGACGCGCTGCGGGCAGCCGGGGTCGACATGGCCACGCCCGCTGCGGTAGAAGCCACGTTTGGCGTGCTGGCAGGCTATGTCGAGCGGCTCGAGCAGTTGGTGTAGCTAAACGACGAGCGACGCAGGCGTTCCCCGCGCTATTCGTCGCTCGTTTTTTGCAACCATCGTTGACAGTATAACGTACTAGTGTTATGATTGCAATGGAGGCGGAATTCGACGCCGCTTAAGATCACGGATTGGTCAGCCCGCTTCAGCGGGCTTCGCATAGCAGCTGAGGGCTTCTAGCCCTCAGACAACAGGATGAATGAGACCCCATTCCAACCTACGGCCGGCGAGCCGAGCTACGCGATCGGTGAGCTAGCCGCGCTGGCCGATGTGACGCCGCGCACCATTCGTTACTACACCGCCGAGGGCTTGCTACCGCCGCCTGAGAGCGATGGGCGCTATGCTCGCTATGGCACCAATCATCTGAGCCGGTTGCGCCTGATCGCGCAGCTCAAGGAGGCCTACCTGCCGCTGCACGAGATTCGCCAACGGATCGCACCCCTGGATCTGGCGCAGATCGCCGCGATGCTGCGAGAGACTGCGCCGCCGCCGCGCCGGATCGCCGAGCCATCGAGCGCGGCAACGTATATCACCGATGTGATCGCCCGCCAGCAACTGGCGCAGCCCAGCCCGCCTGGTGCGCCACAGCTGCGCGCACCAGTGCCGACAATGGCGGCGCAGGCAGCCGCGCCAGCAATCAACCGCGCACGCGCAGATTTGGTGCGCCCGCCGTTGCCACAGGTGCAGCCGCAGGGCGAGGCATGGCGGCGAATGGTGCTGCGCCCTGGCGTCGAACTGCATGTGCGCGAGCCGCTCGACCAGGCGGCACAAATATTTCTTGATCAGGTACAACACCTGATAGTTCCCGAGGAGGATAGCCATGAACACTGACATCACGCTGACTGCTGCCTGCGAACACCCGCTCGTTGCCGTCGAGGTTTCCTCGCAGCGCACGGTCGAATGGACGGTGAGCGCGCCAGATGCGCGCCCGCAGTCCGCGCGCGCGCCGCTCAATCTTGCGCTTGTGCTCGACCGCAGCGGCTCGATGGGCGGCGAGAAGCTGCGCTATGTCAAGCAGGCGGCGGCGCATGTGCTCGATCAGCTCGACGAGCGCGATCGCGTAGCGCTGGTAGCCTATGATGATACGGTACAGCTGCTGGCAGCGTCGGCTCATGTGACGGCACAGGCGCGCAGCCAACTGTCGGCTGCGATCGAGGGGTTGCGGCCTGGCGGATCGACCGACCTGAGTGG
>JACMIM010000706.1 GCA_014381165.1 Roseiflexaceae bacterium | reverse complement strand
GGTGATTTTCCCTCGCTGGAGAACATTCTTGGTGCTGCGACGGTTGGCATCAATGGCTTCCGCGATGCCACCTACGACGAAGTGTATGTGCTGTACGCCGAGTTCGTTAACACGCTGGTACAGCGCCCACGCCTCAAGCGGCTGTTGCCGGTCGAGGTGCCGACCGATGTTCCACAGACGCGCAGCGCCGATTTTACCTACGAGCCAAGCCAGGAAGACGTGCTGCGTGAACTGTTGCCACGCTTTGTCGAGGTGCAGTTATACCAGTCGATTCTGGAGGCGATCGCCAGCGAGCACTCGGCCCGCATGGTGGCCATGCGCAATGCGACCGATAATGCCAAGGATTTGCGGCGCGACCTGACACTTTCACTCAATAAAACACGCCAGGCCAACATCACCAAGGAAGTCTCGGAGATCGCGGCAGGCACAGCGGCGCTTGAGTAAGGACTTGAGATTTGGGGCTTGAGGCTTGCAAGGACAAGTCTCAAGCCCCAAGCCTCAAGCCTCATAAACACGGAGAAGACAATGGCAGGAGCAACCGGAACGATTACCGATATCATCGGTGTTGTGGTGCAAGCGCAGTTTCCGCTTGGCCAGGAGCCGGGAATTTATAACGCGCTAGAGGTTCCGCTGGCCGATGGCACGCGCCTGGTGGCCGAAGTGCAGCAGCAGCTCGGCAAGGGCGTGGTCAAGGCCGTGGCAATGTCTACCACCGACGGTCTGCGGCGTGGCGCGCAGGTGACTGACACCGGTCGACCGATCTCGGTGCCGGTTGGCCCGATGACGCTTGGCCGCGTGTTCAATGTGCTGGGCGAGCCGATCGACGGCGAGGCCCCAGTTGATGCCTCAGTCGAGCGGCGGGCTATCCATCAGCCCGCACCCTCGTTCGAGGATCAATCGACCCAGGCTCAGTTATTCGAAACCGGCTTAAAGGTAGTCGACTTGATCGCGCCATTCACACGCGGCGGTAAGACGGCGATTTTCGGTGGCGCGGGCACTGGCAAGACCGTAACCATCCAGGAGCTGATCGCCAACATTGCCCGCGAGCAGTCGGGCTTTTCGGCGTTTGCGGGCGTGGGCGAGCGATCGCGTGAAGGCAATGACCTGATCGTCGAAATGAAGGACGCGCGTATCGACGAGAATACCACTGTGTTCGACAAGACCGTGATGGTGTTCGGCCAAATGAATGAGCCGCCTGGCGCGCGCCTGCGCGTGGCGCTGACTGCGCTGACCATGGCCGAATACTTCCGCGATGAAGGCCGCGACATGTTGCTATTCATCGATAACATCTTCCGCTTTGTGCAGGCTGGCTCCGAAGTCTCGGCGCTGCTTGGTCGCCTGCCCTCGCAGGTGGGCTACCAGCCGACGCTGGGCACCGAGATGGGCGAGCTGCAGGAGCGCATCACTTCGACCAAAAAGGGTTCGATTACATCGATGCAGGCGGTGTATGTGCCCGCCGACGACTACACCGACCCAGCGCCGGCGACGACATTTGCTCACCTGGATGCGACGATTACGCTCGACCGCTCGATTGTCGAGAAGGGTATCTTCCCAGCGGTCGACCCGCTGACCTCGAGTTCGCGTATTCTCGACCCGAATGTGGTTGGCGAGGATCACTACCGGGTGGCGCAGTCGGTCAAGCGAATTCTTCAGCGCTACAAAGACTTGCAGGACATCATCGCCATTCTTGGTGTTGAAGAACTCTCGGACGACGACAAGCTGACGGTTTCACGCGCCCGCAAGGTCGAGCGCTTTCTTTCGCAGCCAATGCATGTGGCCGAGCAGTTCACTGGCCGCCCCGGCAAGTACGTGCCAGTGGCCGAGACTGTCAAGAGCTTCGACCGGCTGCTCCAGGGCGAGGCCGACCACATCCCCGAGCAGTACTTCTTCCTCCAGGGCACGCTCGACGATGTGATAACATCCTACAATGCAGTTCAGAAGTAGGAATCTTTGCTTTTCCTGTTTTGGCGGCATAGCTGCCAAAACAGGAAAAGCCGCTTTATTTTCTAGAAAAGCCCTTTTCTGTTACAATCGTAGTTACTTTCACTAAACTATAATAAATCTGGAGCATTCTAATGCCCATGCACCTTGAAATTGTGACGCCTGAACGCGTGGTGCTGTCCGAAGAAGTCGATCAGGTCAACGCGCCGACGAAGGCTGGCCGCGTCGGCATTCTGCCGCGCCACGCCGCGCTGCTGACGGTGCTGGAAGTCGGCGAGATGAGTATCATCAAGGATGGTGTTGTAACGCCGTATGCGATCTCCGGCGGCTTTATGGAGGTTCATAGTAGCCGCGTGACCATCCTCGCCGACACGGTCGAGCGCGCCGACGAAATTGATGAGGCGCGCGCCGAAGCCTCGCGGCAACGGGCCGAGGCGGCGCTGGCGGCCAGCACGAGCGCCGAGCAGAACGCCTCGATCGAGGCCTCGCTGAAGAAATCGCTGCTACGGCTGCGCGTCTCGCAAATGCGCGAGCGGACGCGGCGCGGTTGATCGCACGAACTAGTCACAGCAAACCATCAAGGCACCAAGACACCAAACCTTTGTGTCTTGGTGCCTTGATGGTTTTTTAAGGTACTTTGTATGGCACGAAAAATTGGTATCGACCTTGGCACTGCGAACGTGCTTGTGTATGTAAAAGGGCGCGGCATTGTGCTTTCTGAGCCGTCGGTTGTAGCGCTTTCGACCAAAACGTACCGCGTGCGGGCAGTTGGTGCCGATGCCCTTGCGATGGTTGGGCGCGAACCGGAAAGCATCGAGGTTGTGCGGCCCATGCGCAATGGCGTGATCGCCGACTACGATATCACCGAGGCGATGTTGCGCTATTTCATCAATAAGACCCGTGGCCCGCTGCGCTTCAGCAAACCTGAGGTCATGATCTGCATCCCGGCTGGCGTTACCACGGTCGAGATGCGCGCGGTGCGCACCGCCGCCGAAGCCGCTGGAGCTGGTCGGGCCTACCTGATTCGGGAGCCGCTGGCCGCCGCGATTGGCGCGAACATCCCGATTGCGCAGCCCTCTGGCAATCTGATCATCGACATCGGCGGCGGCACCACCGAGGTAGCGGTGATCTCGCTGAATGATATCGTGGTCAGCACTTCTGTGCGGGTCGGCGGCAATAAGTTCGATGAGGCGATCGCCGCCTACATCAAACGTAAGTACAATGTGCTAATCGGCGAGCGAACCGCCGAAAGTATCAAGATCGAGATCGGATCGGCGTTGCCGCTCTCGCGCCCGTTGACCATGCAGGTGCGTGGACGCGATCAGGTTGCCGGCCTGCCCCGCACGATCGAGATTAACTCAAACGAGATCACTGAGGCGCTCCAGGAGCCACTGGAGGCGGTGGTCAATGCCACCCGCGTGGTGCTGGCCGAGACGCCGCCTGAGCTTTCGTCCGATATTATCGATAAAGGCATGATCATGACTGGCGGCGGCTCGATGCTGCGCCGGATCAACGAACTGCTGACCGAGGTGACTGGGGTGCCATGCTATGTGGCCGACCAGCCGGCTAACTGTGTGGCTATCGGCACCGGCCTTGCGCTGGAATACCGCGATATTCTGCACGACAGTCTGTCTGGCGATGACCTGAACTAGCAGGAATTAACGAATAATTGGTTCGGTTTTTTGGCGCAAAGCGCCAAAAACCGAACCAAAAAAGATGTATCGTCCATAGAATATCGAACTTTTGAGTCTTCGTGCCTTAGTGACAAAGTACCATGTGTATGATCAACGTGCAGTTGCTCAAGCCCGCAAAGGGCCAGGTTATCACCTTTGATGCGCTGCTGCTGCACGCGACTGCGACCAGCCGGGTGGTGCGCGCCGAGTGGCAGCGACCGCCGCTCGACTTGGGCTATGTTGTGTTCGAGACCGGTGATACGTTCGTCGAGCATTACTACAGCGACGCCTGGTACACGATCTATGCGATCTATCGCTCGGCGCTGCCGCCTTGGGTGGAACCGGCTAATCTTAAGGGCTGGTACTGCAATGTCGCGCGGCCTGCCGTCTTTGGCGAAGCCAGCATTATCTCGGAAGACCTTGAGATCGACCTATTCGTTTCGCCTGATCGCCAGACCCTGCTGACGCTCGACATGGACGAATTCGAAGCACGCGGCTTCGTGCGCAATGACCCAGCGACCTACCAGGCTGCCCTGGCTGCCCTAGCCGAACTCAAGCGCATGGCGAGCGCCGGTGATGGCGCCTTTGCACAACCTCAGTACGACTACCATGCCAGCACAAAGATGCATATACCTTGATTGTTCGTGATTCACCACTCTGGAAAAGACACGAGGGTTCCAGAAAGGGCAATGCCGTTTCTGGAACCCTCGTTGCATCCCGTACCAGTAGATCACTGAAGCATAAACGGAAGATTCACTGAGTACGGCAAGCGAGAGATATCGATGCGCCGGATTGTGTCACTGGTGGTGTCGGCGACCAGCGCGAGCCGCCCGTCGGGACTGACCGCAATCCCAAACGGGAAATCAAAACCGGCGACTGGGCCTGGCCCGTCCGTGCCGGGCAGGTTCGTGAGTAGGCCGGCCAGCGTCGTTACCTTGCCGCTGGCTACGTCGATCATTCGCACGCGTTCGCAGGCGTACTCGACGACCAGCGCGGTGCGGCCGTCATTGGTCATAGCCAGCCCGGACGGCCCGCTGAAGCGCGCCGCCGCGCCTGTCCCATCGAGGCACGCGCCCATAAGGGGATCAGCGACCCCTGCCAGAGTCGTGACTTGGCCTGTCGCCAGGTCGATCTTGCGAATGGCCTGATTGGTGGTGTCGGCCACCAGCACCGTCGTGCCGTCGGGTGTAAGCGCCACGCCCTGCGGTGAGAAGAAGCGCGCACTCGCGCCGACGCCGTCGGTACCGCCCGGCTGGTTGGCTAGGCCAGCCAGTGTCGTAACTTGCCCGGTCGCCATGTCGATCTTGCGGATAACGTGGCTCACATCGGATGTGACCGCAATCTTGCCATCGGCGCTAAGGGCCACATCCCAGACATTACTGAAGCGCGCCGCATCGCCCACGCCATCGCTGGTCGTACAGCTGCCGCCATTGGAACCGCTGGGCCAGCGCCCTGCAATGGTGGTGACAGCACCAGTGGCAACCACTAACTTGCGTACTGTGCAGGCATCGGCGATCAGTGCAACGCTGCCGTCCTGGCTGAGTGTGATGCCGCTTGGATCGAAAAAGCGCGCCGCTAGCCCGATTCCATCGACTTGGTCGAATTGACCTGGAGTCCCGGCGATCGTGGCGACCTGCGCTGTCGCAAGATCGATCTTGCGGATGGTGCCGTTGCCAGTGTCAGACACCAGCGCAAACGTGCCATCGGCGCTGAGTGCCAGATCTTCCGGCACATAGAACCGCGCGGCGGCACCAATTCCATCGGTGGTGCCCTGCTGTTGCGTGGTGCCGGCCAGGGTCGATACCGTGGCGAACGTGGCGGCGGCCTGGCTGGGGCGCGGCGCGATCAGCAGGGTGCTGGCGGCAAACAATCCGAGCGCGATCAACGTCAGCTTCTTCGACATAGTCATGGCTTCCTTTCTAGTGCGATACAGCAAGTAATGCGATAGACGAACTGTCCGACGGGCCTACGCGGTTGTCGTGCTGTCTCCTCGCTTTTGCGCTCATCGCGCAGCCTACCCACGATTATTATTGATAGGACTCACGCAGTTGGCGACTTCAGCCTGCGGCAGCATGGAACATCTATCTTTTTTGTTTCGGTGTTTGGTCCAAAGCACCAAACACCGAAACAAGTATGAGGTACTTCCTTGCCGGCCGCAGGCGAGACGAAAGCGCTTGGGCAACTGCGTAAGTCCTAACTGACTCAAATCGAGATTTCATTGCCGTAGCTGGCGCGTTCTTCAAAGCAAGGTATGATTATGCGGGTCGGCATAGAGCACTGCCACGGGCGTGCCTGGCAGTGGCATGTCCGCCCGGCTCAGATCGCTGCGCGCGTGACTGGTTTTGCCGGTGAGTTCACGGCCATCAGGCTCTTGGAAGCGATAGCTCACATTCAGGACGAGATCGCCATCGGAATCAGTCGACGCCGAACAGGAGACGATCTGGCCGAGCAGCATGCGCCCAGCTGTGCGGATGCGGTGCATGCGGTACAGGCTGCGCCCGCCGAGCCAGATCTCGCCAGCGCTTACCAGCGCACAGGCGGCAAATATCACAAGCATGACCGCTTGAAACGGCGTGCTGAACAGCGCCACGCCGACGATCAAGGTGGGGCAAAGCCAGACCAGCCCAAACATCAAGAAAATTACGCTGCCTACCTGCTGGATGATCATGAGTGTCTTGACATTGCGCGCTGTGCCGCCGGTGCGGGCGAGCAGAAACGTTCCCGCTGGTAGGTCGGCGGTTGAAGTGTTGTCCAGTGCTGTGTACATTTCGTCACTCCTTGTCAATAGATTGCGGGCGACGGTTCATATCGATGTAGGTGCTCGTGTGGTTCTGCGAACAGTATATGTGCGCAGCACGCGCTTGACACGATCCCTGCGACCCGTATACGGCCAGACGCACGGCCGGTTTATTACGCTTCCGACGAAGGGCTGATCGCCCCTCCGCAGGTAGCTCGTGCCGAAGCTAACCATGCAGTACAATGACAGCGACGACATGCGGGACGTGACCGTGTGCCTCACGTCAACACACAGCAGGCGGCTTATGCTTCAGCGTTTCCGCGAAAAATACACGCTCCGCTTTGCGCTGGCGCTGTGGTTCGCCGGCGTTTTTCCGTTAAGCTGTTGCTGGATACTGCTGCTGATCTTTGGAACGCCTCCTCCCAATTACGATCCAGTAAACGCGCTGCTTACGTTGTTTATCTTTGCCGTGGCATTCACCATATTCGTTTTTCCGATCGCCCTGGTGCTTGGCGCAGCACTAGGCCACCTGACCGCACGCGGGCTGGTTCCCCGCATCAAAGCCTTGCTATCTGCCGCTGATGCGTGGAGCGCTGGCAGCTTCGACATGGTTGTGCAGGATGCCTCGGCAGATGAATTGGGCCAGCTGACGCGCCGGCTTAATCAGATGGCAGCGCGCCTGCAAGAGTTAGTAGATGTGCGCCAGCAGGTGGCGATTCTTGAGGAACGCAGCCGCCTGGCGCGTGAGTTTCACGATACCGTTAAACAACAGCTATTTGCGACCTCGATGCAGCTCGCTACAGCACGGTCGATCGTGCCGCAGGAGTTGCCAATGGTCGAGCAATGCCTGACATTAGCAGAAGACTCGCTTCATCATGCGCAGCGCGCGCTGAAGGAAACCATTGCGGCGCTTCGCCCGGCGGAACTCGAACACGGTGATCTGCCTAGTGCAATTCACCAGCATACGATCAGCTGGTCGGAGCAGTACAACATTGCTGTCCAGATTCAGTGTGATAATCGCTCTTTCGCAACAATGCCCCAGGAAAAAGAAATGGCTGTGTATCGGGTCATGCAGGAGGCGCTTGCCAATGTCGCGCGTCACAGTGGTGCGACATTGGTCACGATATGCTTGAAACAAGACCCACAGGCAGTCGCCTTGACGATTGCCGATAATGGAATTGGCTTCGACCTCGGGGCTCTCCCTGAAGAAAGTATGGGCCTTACGAACATGCGCGCTCGAATCGAGGCACTTCAAGGAACCTTTGACATTCAAAGCCATCCGCATCAGGGGACAACGGTTACTGCACGCATATAGCATCCCTATTTGAGTTGTAACCATGCGCGTTAGCGCAAAGCGGGGGTTTGGGGGCGCAGCCCCCGAAAAAATCACCTCCCCTTTTTACGACTCCGGCAGGGATGCTATAGCATGGATCGGAGCACTCGATGAGTGAGCGAATCACTGTGTTGCTTGTGGACGACCACGCAATTGTGCGACACGGCGTCCGTGCGTTTCTCAATCTGCAAGTGGATATCCGTGTGGTGGGAGAGGCGGCAAATGGAAGCGAAGCGATCGCTCTTGCAGCCGAACACGCCCCGCATGTGATCTTGATGGATATTGTCATGCCGGGAATGCATGGTGTGGAAGCCACGGCCCAGATCAAGCGCGTGAGTCCACATACGAAAGTGATTGTGCTGACCTCCTACGATGACGATGTGCTGCCTGCCATCAAGGCGGGGGCGCTTTCGTACCTATCAAAAGATGTCCTGCCTTCTGAATTGGTTGCGACCATTCGCAAGGCTGCGGCTGGTGAGCCGGTTCTGCCCGCTTCAATGCTCCGGCGGCTGGTGCGTGAGCTTCAGATCGCACCGGGAATCCTCGTTAATCCACTTGATGGGTTGACGGAACGCGAAACAGCAGTGCTTCGACTGATTGGTGAGGCGCATTCCAATGCAGAAATTGCCAAATGTCTAGTGATTAGCGAGACAACCGTTAAAGGCCATGTGAGCAACATCCTCAGCAAGCTCGATTTGACAGATCGTACACAGGCAGCCGTGTACGCTTGGCGGGCTGGTTTGATGCAACAATCCGACAAGGGGAACGCATGAGCCGCGAGATTGGTGTTGGCCTAGTTGGCTATGGTGGAATTGGCCGCGTGCATGCGCTGTGCTACCGCATGCTCCCACTGTGCTATCCTGACCTGCCGCTGCGCCCGCGCATTGCCGCTGTGCTGGTAGCCAGCCCGCAGGGCGCAGAACGGGCGCGGCGCGAATTGGGCGACCTGCATGTGACCACCAACTTAGAGGAATTGCTAGCCGACACAGCGGTCGAGTTGGTGGACTGCTGCGCGCCGACTGGTGAGCATGCCGCGATTCTGGCGGCGGCGCTCGATGCTGGCAGGCCGGTGTTCTGTGAAAAACCGCTGGCGGTCGACCCCGCCGAAGGCGCGTTGCTGGCCAGTGTGGCTGCGGCGCGCGGCCTGGTTTGCGGTGTGAATTACCACTTTCGCTGCATCCCGGCCCTCCAGGAGGCACAGCGTTGGATCGAAGGCGGCGGGATGGGCGATATCGTGAGTTTTCAGATGCGCTACTACCGCGCCAGCAACCTCAAGCGCGATCGCCCGCTGAACTGGCGCTTTCAGGGCGCGGGCAGTGGTGTACTCGTCGATCTGGGCGCGCATCTCGTCGATCTGGTAGCGCACTTGCTCGGCCCGATCAGCAGCGTGGCAGCGCGCACACGCACGTTGGTCGAGCAGCGCCCTGGCCCCAATGGTCAGCTAGCCGCAGTCGAGAGCGACGACGCTGCTTGGATGTCGCTGGAACTCCAGGGCGGCGGTGTGGGCACTGCGCATGTCTCGAAAGTGACACCCGGCGCAGCTGATGACCTGCGAATCGAGGCCTATGGCACACGCGGCGCGCTGGTCTTCGACACGGCCGATCCAAACGGCCTGGTGCTAGCCGACAGCCAGGGCCAGCGCCGCTTGACCACCTTCAGCAGGGCTACGCCCGCACCGCTGTATCCAAGCGGCGAACTGGCGACCGCGCCGTTGCTCTGGCACATGACCTCGATTGGGGCCTATCTTGAGGCGCTGAACGGCGGCAGTGCAAGCACGCCCAGCTTTGCAGATGCGGCCCGTGTTGATGCGGTGCTGGCGGCGGCGCTGCGCTCGGCGGGCGCGGGTGG
>JACMIM010000705.1 GCA_014381165.1 Roseiflexaceae bacterium | reverse complement strand
TGCGGTCTGGGTTGTCACCTGTACGCCGCAGCAACAGATCGAGCGGCTGGTGACGACACGCGGCATGAGCGAGGACGAGGCACGCATGCGGATCGCTGCCCAGCCGCCCCAGGCCGAGAAGATCGCCCGCGCCGACGTGGTGATCGACAACACCGGTACTCTGGCCGACACCGTGCGCCAGGTAGAACAGGCCTGGCAGCGCCTCGACCTGCCGCCCCGGCGCTGAAGCGCCGGGCTATTGGGAGCGCGCTGGCGGGGCACGGCCTGTCGTGCGCTGGCCGCTCGCCTCAGATCATCCGCTCATACAGCTGCTCGTGCAGCGCGGCGATACGCTCCCAGGTAAACAGTGCGGCTAGCTCTGCCGCTGCGTTGCCCAAGCGTGTACGCAGCGCGGCATCGCCAGCCAGCCGCGCGATTGCCACAGCCAGCGCCCCTGCATCGTCTGGTGGCACCAGGAGCACCTGCTCGCCATCGCGCAGTGCGGGTGTGAGGTTCGCAACGCCGAAGCCCCCGGCGCTGAAGCGCCGGGCTATTGGGTTCGACCCTTGCCCCCCGACCCCTGATCCCTGCGTCGTGGTTACGACCGGCAGTCCATGGGCCAGTGCCGCCAGCAAACTGCCGCGCCGAAAGGTCGCGCCGTCGGCGAATGGCAGCGCCACGAGGTCGGCGGCTAGCAGGTGCGCCGAGACCTCCTGCTCATCGAGTTGGCCAGTGATCGTCACACGGGGAAGCAGGCCAAGTGCGTCTATCTGCCCGCGCACTGCCTCGGCATAGGCCCGGTCGGGCGGCGCGCTGGCGTCGCCGCCGATGATTACAAGGCGATACTGCTGTGGCAGCTGCGCCAGCGCCGCGACCAGTGTATCGACGCCCTTGCTACGGCCAAGCAGCCCAAAGTAGGCGATCAGCGTACCACGCACGCCTGCGCCAAGGCGAGAACGCAGGCGATCCCGGCTGAAGCCGACGGGTGGATTTACTGCGATGTTGGTGCCGATTGGAATGACGCTTGGTGCCTGGCTCGCGCCGCGTGAACCAAGCAGCGCGCCAATCTTCAGGGCGTCTTCCTGGTTGGTCACGACCACTGCGTCGGCATCGGCAAGCAGGCGACGTGTAACATAGCTGCGCAACCGGCCGGCCTTTGGGAAGAGGTATGGCTCAAGCAGATCGTGCGCGG
Organism: Roseiflexaceae bacterium; assembly: GCA_014381165.1. Taxonomy (GTDB): domain Bacteria; phylum Chloroflexota; class Chloroflexia; order Chloroflexales; family Roseiflexaceae; genus JACMIM01. Next base: position 12,899 of record JACMIM010000705.1, on the reverse strand, counting down.
TCACGGCGATCAGCGGGCGCTGCCGTGTTCGGCTAAGGCGCAGCGGCAGGAAATTGATCGCAGGGTGCATCGCATAGGCACCGGTCTGATACTGAATATGCAGCACATCTGGGCAGGTGCTTGCGACCGCCTCGGCGATCTGCGGCCAGCTCCGCCAACCCCACGCTGCGTCTGAGTGAGTCGATCTGGCAGGCAACTGCACCCGGCTGTTATCACCGAGATCGTACATGGTAAAGCGGCGGTCGTGGTTCGTGAACACAAGCACTTCGTGGCCGCGTGCAGCCAGCGCCAACCCAAGCTGGCGGGTGTAATCGCCGACCCCGCCGGGCGCGGGCGGGTATTCGGCGCTGAGCAGCGCGATCCGATGTGACATCATTCTGTAAGGTCGATATACACAGGCCCGTGCTAGTATATCACCTGTGGAGCAGAGCTATTTGTTTTGTCAACGCGCGTCAGCCCAACGCGGGTTTAGGGCACAGTCCGCGAGAAGAACCCTACTCATTATACATTCGCCGCCGTTGTAAGAATTATGGAGTACCTGACCCATGCGTCGCCAGCTATCTAGTCACAACCGCCAACGCGCACGCTGGACACTGCCCGAACTTGTGCTGATCGGGCTATCACTCCTGCTCATCGGATGTTCTACAGCATTGGAAGCGTATCGCTGGGTGTACCCGCCGCTGGCCCCGGCGGCCGCACGCGCCCAGGAAGCGGCCACCGCGACCCCCACGCTCGATCCGATCGCCACCGCCATGCCAACGGCCACCGCCGAGCTGCCAACCCTTCAGCCGAGTGCTACCGGCGTGCCAACGGCCACCGCCGAGCTGCCAACGCCGCAGCCGAGTGCTACCAGCGTGCCAACGGCCACCACAGAACCCACGATTGTGCCATCGCCTACGGTTCAGCTGGTCGCCGCGCCGCTGACGCTCGAACAGGCCAGCTCTGCTGCCAGCGCCCGCCCTGGCGAGCAACTCGACTTGACGTTGGTGATCACCACAAGCAGCGCTGAGACGCGCCGTGTGGTCGTGCGCAGCCAGATCGATCAGCGGCTTGAAGTTGTGAGCGTGAATACTGCCAGCGGGCTGTGCAGCCCTGGCGAGGAGGTGGTCTGCACACTGGAGATCACCAGCAGCGCGCCGGCGACAATCGCGATCACCACGCGGGTAGCGGCGCAGGCAGTGCCAGGCATTATGCTGATCAGCCAAGCCACCGCGCAGGATGATACCTTTGTAACCGCTGCCTCGAACCGCGTGGTCATCACTGTCTCCGGTTCGGTATCGTTAGAGCAGCCGGACGCACCAACCACAGCGCCGGCCGTGGTTCAGCCCTCAGCACCCGCCACCGCAGTGCCGCCCGCCGCCGAGTTGCCAGCGCCGGAGCAGCCCCAGCCGGTTGAAGCCACACCAACAGCAACGCCTGAGGTTGTGGCCGCCGCCGATATCCCCATCCCCGCGCCAGTGCTGCCGCCGCCGCCACCCGAGCAGGCGGTCGAGGATGCGCTGCTGCGTGGCACGCCGGTGCTGCCACCAACCCTCGTACCGGCACAGCCTGTTGCCACGACTGCACCTGTGCCGCCAGCACAGACAAGCCCGCTGCTGCCAAACACCTCGGCAACCCTGCCTGCCTTTGGGCTTGGCATTGGCCTGCTTGGCCTGGCCGTCACGCTCCACGGCACGCGCCGTGTGCGCCGTGCCGATGCGCAGCTGGCAAGCGAGGGTGCGGCGCTCGGCCAGCTTTCGCCGCTGATCGATCAGTCGGTCGCCCTCCAACACAGCACTATCGGCGAGATCGAGCGGATGTGCCAACATAGCGCTCAGATGCAGCAGATGCTGGATTCGCTTGGCAAGCGCGAGTAGATCGTTTTTGTTTCGCGTTTTGGTGCAAAGCGCCAAAACGCGAAACAAACATAGGTATGTTCTTTGCCCTCGTAACTCCTACTTGTATTGCGTGTTCAACACGCAAGACGCTAGCGCCGCCTTCCCACCAGCCCCTCGCTGATCGAACGCAGCTCCGCCAGCGCGCTTTGGTCGCCGCCTGCTACTGAAGCAAGTGCGTTCAGCGAGCGCTGATGATGGTGCGCGGCAACGCCCTCGGTATAGCCGCGCGATCCGGTGCCGTTGAGGATGTTGAGCACCTGCTGCACATCCGCGTCGCTCAACTCCGACTGACGGTACAACTCAGCCAGCGCCGCGCGTTGATCCGAGCTGGCCAGCGCGTGAATAACTGGTAGCGAAAGCTTACGCCGGTACAGATCGGCTGCGAAGGGCTTGCCAGTTACCTCAGGGTCGCCCCAAATACCCAGCACATCGTCTTGAATCTGAAATGCCAGCCCCATGTGCTGGCCGAAGTCGAACAGCGCCGTGGCCGTGGCCTGGTCGGCCCCGCCGACGATCGCACCCAACCCGGCGGCGGCGGCGACCAACGCGGCAGTCTTGCGGCTGATCATCGCCAGATAGTCCGCTTCACTAATGCTCAGATCGCCCTCAAAGCTGATGTCGAGGAACTGGCCCTCGCAGATGGTCAGGATGGTCTGATCGAAGCGCTTCAGCACCTCCAACACGACCTCGGCAGGCAGCCCGCGCTCGGCCAGTTGATGCAGCGCCAGGTGCGCCACCACGAACATTCCATCGCCTGTGTTGATGCCCTGAGCTAGCCCCCAAATAGTCCATACGGTCGGTCGCCCGCGCCGCGTGTCGCTGTTATCCTCGATATCGTCGTGAATGAGCGAAAAATCGTGGATGAGCTGAATGCCTGCAGCCAGCGGCAGCGCCTGTTCCGGCTGGCCCCCGGCTGCGCGGCATGCTAGCAGTGCCAGGAGTGGCCGCAGCAGCTTGCCGGGATCGTAACTCGCCGGCTGGAGTTGCTCGTTGCGCCAGCCAAGCTGATACTCCTGCATCTGGTAAAAGCGCGCGACCCGTTGCTCCGCCGCTGGGAATGCACTGCGCATTGCATCCTGAATGCGTATACGAGAGTTGGTAGTTAGCATCGTTCATTCCTAAGCAATGTATCAGCTGTCAGTTTGTCAGCAGTTACTCAGAACAGCAAGGGCCAGCCCGTAATCTTCTCGTAATCTTATGTAACCGCGCAGTAATCCAGAAGTATTGTTGTCTGCGTGTCAGCCTAGTACACTACTCGCACGGCCCACAGCTCTTGGCCACACGCCTTTGGGAAGCGAAGCACCTGTGTTGTGGCAAGCGAATTAACTGTCGGTACACGCCAGCATCTCAACCAGGCCGGCGACACGCTATCTGAAAAGGAGTCTCTTTCCATGCCGCTCAACATGCGCTTTCGCTTCAGCCCCTCTAAAGATGGCCTGGTCAAGGTGCTTGGCCCGCTTGAAACCGATATTATGCAGCTGGTGTGGCAGGACGACCGCAGCACGGTGAAAAAGGTGCATCGCAAGCTCTCGCAGGGCCGCGATATCGCCTACACCACGGTGATGACCACCATGACTCGGCTATCTGAAAAGGGTGTGCTGTACCGCCACCGCGAGGGCCTGGCCTATGTGTACACCCCGGCGATCACCGAGGACGATTTTGTGACTATGGTGGTGCAGCAGGTGCTCGACGGCCTGATGGAAGACTACAGCGAGACCGCGATCGACTATATGATCGACTACCTGGCGCGCAGCAAGCCTACCGAGCTGCGCCGCCTGCAAAATGTGCTCCAGACACGCATTGCGGCGTGAAGGGAGACCGGCGACGAACCGGACGATCTGACGACAAGATGACAAGATGACGAGATGCCCCAATTCATCTTGTCACCTTGTCACCTTGTCACCCTGTCACAACCTCGCCCCACAGATCGTACTCGGTCGGCTGGGAAACCTTGACCGTAACAAAGCTGCCGACTGGCGCACTGCCCCAACCAAACACCTGGCCATCCACTTCAGGCGCGTCGCGGAATGAGCGCCCAACCACCAGTGCTCGCCCGTCATCGGCCTGGCCCTGGCCCTCGACCAGCATCCTGATTTCGCGATTCTTCCAGCGGTGATTGCGCCGGGTCGAGACCTCCTGCTGGAGCTGCATGACCTGGTGCCAGCGCCGTTCGATCGTGTTGGGTCGAACTTTGTCGGGCAGGCCGACCGCGCGAGTGCCGGGTTCGTCCGAGTAGCGGAACACGCCGACCCGATCGAGTTCCATCTCCGCCAGAAATTCCAGCAGTGCGCCAAACTCCTCGCGCGTTTCACCCGGAAAGCCGACGATAAAGGTCGATCGAATGGCCAAGTCGGGCATTGCCGCACGCAGATCGCGGATGATGCCGCGCGTGCGATCGATGTCGGGTGGGCGGTGCATGCGCCGCAGCGTGGCTGGGCTAGCGTGCTGGAGCGGCATATCCAGGTACTGACAGATCTGTGGGTGCGCCGCCATGGTTGCGATCAGCCGCTCGTTGATACCGTGGGGGTAGGCATACATCAGCCGAATCCAGGTTTCGGCGGGCAGCACAGCGCAGAGCTCCTCCAACAAGGTCGCCAGGCCATTCTGAAGCTTTAGATCGCGCCCGTAATCGGTCAGGTGCTGCGCAACCAGGACGATCTCTTTCACGCCCTGCGCTGCCAGCTCCTGCGCCTCGCCAAGAATCGCGCCCATGGCCTTCGAGCGCATGTCGCCCTTGAACGACGGGATGGTACAAAACGCGCAGCGCAGGTTGCAACCGTCCGAGATTTTCAGGTAGGCCGAGGGGCCGCCAGCCTGACGGCGAATCTGCGCGGTGCGCCAGTCGGCATAATCGCCCGGGGTAGCCAGCGACTGCACAGTTGCTAAATGAAGCGGGGTTGCCACGAGTTCGGTAGTCGGCGCGAGGGCCTTGGCAGGCGTGGCAACAGATAGCGGAATGACATCAAACGCTCGTGCGGCTGTTTTTACCCCTGACCCCTGACGCTTAAGCCCTGACCCCACCAGTTCGCCGATTTTCATCCACTCTCGCGTGCTCAACACCGCGTCGACGCCGGGCACAGCGCGTACCAAATCGCCATGGCTTTCGGCCATGCAGCCGGCGGCGATCAGCGACTGACCATGCTTTTTGGCCTGGCCCATGTCGCGCAGCACCTGCACGGTCTCGTCGCGGGCGGCGGCGATAAACGAGCAGGTATTGACAATCACGACATCGGCCTCACCTAACGACCCGGCCTCCTGGTGGCCTTGCGAACTAAGAATGCCGCCCATCCCCTCGCTATCGACCGAGTTCTTGGGACAACCGAGGGTGATAATATGATATTTCATGTGTTCCAAACAAAGACAGCAGAAGCCAAAAGCTAGAATATTTAACGATTCTAGCTTCTGGCTGCTGGCTTTTGACTATCGGTAATTCGTGAATTGAAGTGGCACGGCGAACTCGTCTTGGCGCTCGCGCAGCAGCGTGATGACGGTTTGCAGATCGTCACGGCTTTTGCTGCCAACCCGTAGTGCATCGCCTTGGATGCGGGCCTGGACTTTGGGCGCGTGTTCGCGAATGAGTTTCTGGAGTTTTTTGGCCAGGTCATCGGGGATGCCCTGCTGGAGCGTGGCGATCTGGCGCACGCGCGGCCCGCTAATCTCTTCTTCGTCGCCAAACTTGAATATTTTGATCGAAAGGTTCCGCCGAAGCGCCTTGGTGAGTAAGATATCGCGCGCTGCGGCCAGGTGCATCTCCGACTCAGTTGTAATCGTCAGCGTCTTCTCGTCGACTGCAAACTCGGTCTTCGAGTCTTTGAGATCATAGCGCGTTGTCACCTCGCGGCGGGCCTGATTGACGGCATTGAGCAGCTCCTGCCGCTCGAATTCAGAAACGATATCGAATGTACTTTCTGCTGCCATGGTTGCTCATTCTACCCTATAACGGCCCGCCGTGCGGCCACGAGAAAACAGGTGTTCGTTGACAGACTGCGGGTGGAAGATGTTCTTCCACCCGCAGCGTGTGCCCCGGCGCTGAAGCGCCGGGCTATTGGGTTTGTGATTTCTATTGTGGGGGCCAGGAGAAGTCGAAGACCCGGCCCTCGCTACCAAGCGGGCCTTGTTCAAGGCCATTAATACTGACATACACAACTCCGGCGTTGCCGGCGCGAATCTTCACGTTGGTGTTAGCCGCGAAGGGGTACACGCTGTTCGCCTCCAGGATGCCTTCGAAGATCACGGCGCGATCCGCAGTGATCTTGATCCACGATCCGCGGTGGTCGCCCGGCGCAATCCGAATGGCGGCGGAGATCGCGCCGCCTGGAGTGGCAGGTTGCACCGTGGGTGCGGCGGTGGGTGCCGCGCCACCAGCCACCTCTGGCGTGGTGACTGGCGCAGCCGACGCAGCTGTTGGTGCGGCAACTAGTTCTGGTGCAGCAGTTGGCGAAGCTGGCCAGGTTGGCAGCGGCTGCGGCGTCGGCGCGCTGGTCGGTACGGGTGCCGAAGCGAGCTGCGGATCGCCCAAATTGTTGGTCATGCTTAGTGCCAGGTATGAGAGGCCCATGAGCACGATTACAACAAAGAACACGCCAAAGAAGCTGGGCACAAACAGGCCGCGAATCTGCGGTGCTGAGGTGGTTCGCGAAATTGTGATCGGGTCGGTGATCCCGCGCTCGACGCGGTAGAGTTCGATCAGCTCTTCGGCGTGTACGTTCAGGTAATTCGCGTAGTTACGGATAAACCCGCGGGCGTAGACATCGCCGGGAAGCTGCGCGAAGTCGCCACCCTCAAGCGCGTGAATGTAGCGTGGCAGAATGCGCGTATCTGCCGCTGCCTGCGAGATAGGAATGCCCTGAGTCTCGCGTGCCGCGCGCAGCCGTTCGCCAAGTTGACTCATGATTGCTGCTCTCCGCTACATCATCGCCGTTATTTGTATACTCATGTCGTTTCATTATACCACAGCTCAATTTTCCATTAAAATTAGGACTTACGCAGTTAGCGGTTCCTGCCTGCGGCAGCACGGAAGATATATCTTTTTTTGTTTCGGTTTTTGGCGCAAAGCGCCAAAAACCGAAACAATGATGAGTTGTTTCCTTGCCCGCCGCAGGCGGGCTAGAAGCCCGCTGGTATCACGCGAAACACGCCCAAGCGCGTTGGATTACGTTATCTCTCAGGGCAGGGGGGCCGTGGCGTCGACTGCAAAGCTTGCACGAATACCCGCCATCTGCGACGCCAGCCGTTTATGCTGTTCAGCTGGATACACAAACGATACGATCGCGATACGATCGCCAACCTGATGCGCAAAGCTGTAGCCGTGGAATGTCGCCGCGAGTCCATAGCGCGCGCGGTTGGTGTAGCTCCACTCAAGCAGGACGCTGCCATCGGCCTGGGGCACTGCGGGGCCGAGCGAAAGCGTGTTCTTTTCGGCAAAAGCGTTTTCGACCAACCCTGTGACCAGCGCGCGAAGTTCAGCGCTGCTCCGCTGTGAATCGTCCTGGAGGACGTGCGCTTGCAGCCAGCTTCTGGTGACAGGATCGCTCCATGTGACCACCGCCTGGCCGGGCTTGCTTGTGTCGTTCTGCGTCCAGGCCTGCGGCACATCAAGGCTGAACAGCCCACCAGGATAGGTGAATGGTTGGAGCCTGCTGCTATCTGCCGTAATCAGCGGGCGGGACGCGACTTCAGCCGAAAAGGCCAGGCTGTCGCCAATCTCGGCAATTGCCGGCGCAAGCTGGGCGTGCTGGGCGCTGGGCACAATCACGGAAAGTACCGCGAGCCGTGTTCCGTGCTGCTGGATGAAACTTGTGCCGGTGAGTTGCGCGGAGGTTTCGGCCTGTGTGGGGCGGTAACGCCAGGTCGCTGCGATCCGCCCATCGATCGGAGAAAGAATCGGCTCGATCGCAAACGCAGGCTGCGCGCCATATGCGTCGCGTATGTGGGCTTGCAGCAGCCGCATGAGCGCGGCGGCATCGAACTGCTGCTCGATCTGGATCAGATTGGCGACCATGAGCGCGTTCTCACGCGGCTCGGTGAAGCGCACGCGAAGCTCATCTGCACCGCTGATGTCTTCGGTCAACCAGCCCTGCGGCACAGCAAGCGTGAAGGCCTGATCAGAGTGGCGATAGGCCCGCCGCCGCGAAAGGTCGACCTCACTGGGCGCGCTTGCCAGCCCCTGGTGGGCGATCGGGCGCGTGCTAGCGCCAATGGGAGGGTATGTTGGTACGTTCGGCGCACTGGTACAGCTGTTCAGCACCGCCAGGAGCAACGCACACAGCATCAAGCGTGGATGTCTGTGGAGTATCAAAGGTCGAAATCCTTTACGTGCAGGGGCGTTCGTTCCCTCACGCACCATTCGATTTGAGCGAGCGCACGGTTTCGCTATCGAGCCGCTTGATCACCGCTGCGAGCAGGGTGGCTGCTTGATCGAAATCACCCCGATGCATGATCGATGCGTGAGTGTGGATGTAGCGCACGGCCACGCCTAGCACCAGCGAAGGCGCACCGGCCCCAGTCACATGGAATTTGCCTGCGTCGGTGCCGCCACCAGCCATCTTATCGAATTGCACGGCAATGCCCTCGGCCTGGGCTGTGTCGATCACAAGATCGCGCAGGCCAGTGTGCGGGATCATGCTGCCATCATACAGCAGAATAACCGGGCCGCCGCCAAGCTTGCCAATCGCATCGTCCGGGCCGACGCCGGGGGTATCGCCGGCGATGCCGGTATCGAGCGCAAAGGCGATATCGGGCTGCACGATGTTAGCGATCGTGGTCGCCCCACGCAGGCCGACCTCCTCCTGCACGGTGGCAGCGCCATACAGTACATTGGCGTGGCGCGTGTCGGCGAGCCGCTTGAGCACCTCCACCACCAGTGCGCAGCCAAAGCGGTTGTCCCAAGCTTTGGCCATCAGCATGTCGGGGTTGCGCATGACGGTGAACGGGCAGACCGGCACGACTGGATCGCCGGGGCTGATGCCCCACTCGCGCACCTGCTCCTTTGAACTCGCACCAATGTCGATATACATCTGCTTCTTCTCGACCATCTTGGTGCGCTCTTCGGGGGCCAGAATGTGCGGCGGCTTTGAGCCGATTACGCCGGGAATGACGCCATTGCGCGTAATCACCTCGACCCGTTGGGCGAGCATGACCTGATCCCACCAGCCGCCGATGGTTTGGAACTTCAGGTAGCCATCGTCGGTGACGCGGGTGATCATGAAGCCGACTTCATCGAGATGGCCGGCGATCAGCACCTTTGGCCCATTCTGCTGGCCGACCTTGCGTACCGCCACGCTACCAAGGTTATCGGTGATGATCTCGCCATATGGCGCAAGGTAGCGCTGCAAAACGTGGCGCACTGGGGCCTCGAAGCCGGATGGGCCGGGCGCATCAGTTAGCTCTTGAAGCATTGTCAGTGTCTCATCCATATGGGTGGCCTCCTGTGCCAGCGTAATCAGTGTGTTGAGAGTGGGGCCGATTGTACATCAAAACACCGCCCAGCGGTGCAACATTGTTGCACCGCTGGGCGGTGTGAGTTTACGGGGCGTGCGCCCAAAGCTTAGCGCATCGCCAGCAGCAGCACTGGTGTCGCGAGCAGCGCGGCGACCAACAGCATCATGAATAGCAACTTAGCCTGCTCGCTGCTGCGGCGCTGGGCCAGCAGTTCGCGGGCCTCAGGCGCATAGGGCACATTCGGCTGCTCGGAGCTGAGCACATAGCCGAGGTTGCCGGGCGCGTGGCGCAGCGTGGAAAGGATCGTCGAAAGCAGTGCGCGGGTGGTGATCAGCGGCGCAGCCCAATAGGCTTCGTCGGCGGAAAGCGCGCGCCCGGTCAGTGCGCAGTAAAGCGGGCCGCCGCTGGCCTGACCGGGGTGGTAAAATGTGGTGGTGGCTGTCTCGGTGGTCATGGCAAACTCCTTCACAACTAACTAACGCTGCGAAGAAGCCGCTCGATACGCTCAAGTGCCGTTTCGATCTTATCCATCGAGGTGGCGTAGCACATCCGCACAAAGCCGCTGCCGCTCGGCCCGAAGGCGTCGCCTGGCACTGTGGCGACCTCGTGCTCGACCAGCAGGCGCTCGACAAATTCCTCGCTACTGAGGCCGAGATGACTGACCTGTGGAAAAACATAGAATGCGCCGCGCGGCTCAAAGGTGGGCAGGCCGATCTGGTTCAGCCCGCCTACAATCACCTGGCGGCGGCGGTCGTACTCGCCGACCATAGCTGTCACGGCGTCCTCGCCGCTGCGCAGCGCCTCAAGCCCAGCGTACTGGCTCATGGTCGGCGCGGACATAATCGCGTACTGGTGAACTTTGCGCACTGCGCCGGTGATGTCGGCGGGGGCTGCCATCCAGCCCAGCCGCCAGCCGGTCATCGCATAGGCTTTCGAGAAGCCACCCAGCAGCACGGTGCGTTCGCGCATACCCGGCAGGGCCGCGAAACAGGTGTGCGGCGCGCCATACACCAGCCGGTCGTAAATCTCGTCGGACAGCACGGTCAGGTCGTGGCGCTCGGCCACCTCAGCAATTGCGGCCAGGCCCTCGCGGCTCATCACTGCGCCGGTGGGATTGTTGGGGTAGCCAATCAGTAGTGCGCGCGTGCGCGGCGTAATCGCGGCCTCGATTGCGGCGGCGGAAACTTGGAACTGATTCTCGACTGTGGTTGGGACACTGGCGACGGTGCCAGTGGCGAGTTGCACCGTGGCTGGGTAGGCCACAAAGCACGGCTCTGGGACGATGACTTCATCGCCCTCGTCGATCAGCGCTAGCATAGCGGCCTGGAGCGCCTCGCTGACACCAACCGTGATCAGCAGCTCGGTCTCGGGGTCGTAGCGCACGCCATACAGCCGCGCGATATGTTCGGCGACGGCCACGCGCAACTCCAGCAGGCCGGAGTTGGAGGTGTAGGCGGTGTAGCCCTGCTCGATCGAGCGCACGGCTGCGCCGCGAATCGCATCGGGCGTGACAAAATCCGGCTCGCCCACGCCAAGCGAGATCACATCCGGCATGGTCGCCGCGATGTCGAAGAAGCGCCGAATGCCCGAGGGCGGCACGCGCTGCACGCGCTGTGAAAGTCGTTCCCGCATCATATCATTCCGTCCCAGGGCCGAGAGGCCGCCCACGCTACAAGCCAATGCTCCATGGCGTCCGGCAGAAAATGGGGGCAAGGTTGCCATTCGCTGCACGTATCTTAACATATTCGCGGCGCGGGTTCCACGCGCCTGCGTGGGAAGGTAGTCCTATTTGTGGGTAGGCGCGGGGCGGTGCAAGGGGTTGAGAGCCAGGATTTATGGGGCCAGCCCTCGCAGTGGGCTGGCCCTTGTGTTCGCCCAGCGGTGTAACATGATCATTATTTATCCAGATTACTCTTGACACTTTTTTTTTGGTTATGCGCAAATAACCAGATTGGGTTGACATTTACGACAACCTGTTGTAAGCTGAGTGTAACCTATCAACATACAACAGCACGCGCCGCCAGTGTCACTAGCACTGGCGGCGCGCTGACCCCGAACCTGTAGACGCAGGTGTCGAGGCTGCCGAGCATTGTAGCACAGTGCGCCGGTGGCAGCGGCTCCTTGCCATGCACGCAGGGGGCCGCTGTTTTGTGCTGGTGGGCTGCGGCAAGGCGTGGCGACCACGCCCGTCGCCGCCCTCCGCCGCGGTGCTACCAGCGCGTAGCTGGCAGCACCCACCAACCACAAGGAGTGTCCTGTGAGCCACTACACATTGGATGAGCTGCTCGAACGTTGGAAGCACGAGGACTTGACCGAGGCGCAGACGATCGGGCAGCTGTTGCAGATGCTACGCAAGATCGACGCGCGGGTGCGCGAGCTGGAGCGGGCTAAAGCCCCCACGTCGGAGCCAGAACCCAAGAACCAGCGGTCGGCCCAATAGCCCGGAGCTTCAAGGCCCGGTGCTGCTATTGCCCGCTCACCCGCACCGAGACGGTTTTGCCGGCCAGAATGTCGAACTCGCCGATTGGCGTGCTGCTCTTGTTGTGGTCGGTCAGGCGGTAGCGCCCCGGCGGCAACTGAGCGGGCTTGGCTGCATCGTTGGTGACCAGCGAGTTTCCAGCGATGCAGCCGATGCCCTCCTGGCTACCAGCAACAGAAACCCAGCCGCTCTCAGTCTGCTGTTCAAGCTGAACGCGGCAGACGTAACGCTGCTCCAAGCCCTGGCGATCGATCGCCAGCGCGCCGATGCCGATCGTCGCCACTGTCTCCTGGCCTTCGGCGATCACGGCAGTGTAGGTGGTGGAACGGCTGGCGTTGCTGCCGCCCACAAAGCCCACTCCCGGCCCATAATTCACGCTGAAGCTGTAGCTGCCCGGCAGCAACTCGAAGCGAGCCTGACCGTCGGCCAGCGGCTGGGCCTGCTCGTCGACCCCGGCTGCGCCCTGGCTGATGGTGCTACTGGTCTGGTCGGCGACTGTCAGGCCCTGGCCGTTCTTGGCTGGTTGGCCCTGGGCGTCGACGAACGACTGGATATCCAGCTTAATCTCATTCACCTCGGTTGGCTGACCGCTCGCGTCGATCGACACGATGCGCAGGTAGCTGCGCGCGATCGAGGCGCTGGTCAGCTCTTGCAGTGTGGTAGCCAGCGCCTCGCCATTGGCGGCGGAGGTGTAACTGCCGCCGCTGTTGTCGGCGATACAGCGCAGCAGCGTGTCTTGCTCCGGTGTCGTGCCAAAGCCAACCACGTCGATCCGTACCTCGGCGTCGCTTTCGCGCAATGCGGCGGCCACTGCGCAAGGGTCGCCAGCGCAGGTTTCCTCGCCGTCCGTGACCATGATGATGTTATTTTTAACGCCCTCGCCGCCAACTAAATCTTCGCCCGCACGCTGAAGCGCCAGGCTGATCGGTGTCCAACCGGTTGGCTGCCAAGCGCCGGCTTGCTGCTGCAACGCGGCTTTATCGACCGCTTGCATCGGCACGAGCAGTTCGGTGCTTTGGCAGCTGACGGTTTTGCCGGCCTGGCTGTTGTCGCCACGGTGTCCAAACACGCGGAAGCCGACCTGTAGCGCCGCGTTGCCCTCG
>JACMIM010000704.1 GCA_014381165.1 Roseiflexaceae bacterium | reverse complement strand
AGCGTTTGCCCTTGCAAACATCGCAGCGCACCCAGACATCGGCCAGAAACTGCATGTCGATGCGCTTTTCGCCATTGCCCTCGCAGTCCTCGCAGCGCCCGCCCTTCAGGTTGAAGGAAAAGCGGCCAGCCTCGTAGCCACGTATCTTGGCCTCGTTGGTACGCGCGAACAGCTCGCGGATGAGGTCGAACAGCTTCACATAGGTGGCCGGGTTCGAGCGCGGCGTGCGCCCAATCGGCTGCTGGTCGATGTCGATCACCTTGTCGAGATGCTCCAAGCCATGCAGCGCGCGATGTGGCCCTGGCTTGAGCTGAGCCTTGTTCAGCCGGTTGGCCAGCGCCGGAAACAGTGTTTCGGTGATCAGCGAGGACTTGCCGGAGCCAGACACGCCGGTGACAGCCACAAACGTGCCGAGCGGCAGCTTCACGCTGACATCGTGCAGATTGTTCATGGACGCGCCCTCGAGTTCCAGCCAGTTCAGCGCACCGACCTTGGTCGCCACCGAGGAGGCAACCGGCACTGCATACTCGTGATTTTGAATCGCAGCGGCGTCGGTGCTCTCGGCAACCGGAACGATCCGTCGCTGGTCGGGAATGTGAATCTCCAGCGCGCCGGTCATGTACTGGCCAGTCAGCGAGCCGCTGCGGCCAACCTGTTCAGGCGTGCCAGCGGCGACGACCTGGCCGCCCTTGACGCCCGCGCCGGGGCCAAAGTCGATCAGGTAATCGGCGTGCTGCATGGTTTCCAGATCGTGCTCGACCACAATCACGGTGTTGCCGAGATCGCGCAGCTTGATCAGCGTGTTGAGCAGCTTGCGGTTATCACGCTGGTGCAGGCCAATCGATGGCTCGTCGAGAATGTACATCACGCCAACCAAGCCAGAGCCGATCTGCGAGGCCAGGCGAATGCGCTGGGCTTCGCCGCCGGAAAGTGTCGGCGCGGAGCGATGCATAGAAAGGTAGTGTAGGCCAACATTCAGCAGAAAGCCCAGCCGCTCACGAATCTCTTTCAACACGTCGGCAACAATTTCAAGCTGGTAGGCGGAAAGCACCGCAGGCTGAACAGCAACCTCGGTGTGCGCTTCACCGCTGCCATTGGCACTGCCATTCTTGCGCGATTTCCGCTTCTGGGGTTGCGCTTCTGGGGGCTGAGGGCTGGGGGCTGGGGGCTGGGGTATCGGCTCGCCCGAGAGCGTCAGCGTCCAATCATGCGCCGCCTGGATGTTGATCTTACAGATATCGTGAACAGACTTGCCACCAATCGTGACCGCCAGCGTTTCAGGCCGCAGGCGCGCGCCGGCGCAGGCTGGGCAGGGCTGCTCGCTCATGTACTGGATATAGAATTCGCGGGCTGAATCACTGCCGGTTTGCATGAAGCGGCGGCTGATCTCACTCGCCAGCCCTTCCCAGGGCCGCTGTACCTCGCCGTGCGAACCACGAACCTCGTCATTCCAGGCGAAGCGGATGCGCTCCTTGCCACTGCCGTGGATGATCAGCTGGCGCTGCTGCTCGCTCAGTTGTTCCCAGGGCGTCTCTAAACTAAAACTGTAGTGGCGGCTGATCGCCAGCAAGCAGCGGTAGGCCCAGGAGTCGGTCTTTTTGCGCAGCTCGCCCCAGTAGGGGACTGCGCCGTCATTCAGCGAGATCGCGCCATTCGGCACCAGCAGCAGCGCGTCGATCTCCAGCCGCGTGCCCAGGCCGGAGCAAGACGGGCAAGCCCCAGTCGGGTTGTTGAACGAGAACATCTGCGGCGTCAGCTCGGGAAACGAGATGCTACAGTGGGTGCAGGTGTTCTGCTCCGACATCAGCCATTCTTCTAGGGCTGGGGGCTGGGGGCTGACGGCTAATGTATCGCCATTCTCACGGTCGGGCTGGGGGCTGGGGGCTGAGGGCTGGATGCTGATCACGCACTCGCCCTCGCTCAGGCGCAACGCCTGCTCGACCGCATCAGTTAGGCGGGTGACATAGGCACCCCATTCGTCCTGCGCGGCCTCCTGGGCCTTGCCGATTGGGCCGCTACCATTTGCTGTATCCCGGCGCTGAAGCGCCGGGCTATTGGGTTCGCCTTCTAACCCTTGATCTGGAACGGCTAAACGATCGACCACCACCTCGATCGAGTGCTTGACCTTTTTGTTGAGCTTGATCTCTTGGTCAAGGCTCATGATCTCGCCGTCAACGCGAACGCGGCTGTAGCCATCGGCCTTGGCCTCGGCAAACACGTCCTTATATTCGCCCTTGCGGCGCGAAACTAGCGGGGCCAGCACCATGTAGCGGCTGCCGACCGCAAGTGTCAGCACGCGATTGACCATCTGCTCGGCGCTTTGCGAGGACACAGCGCGCCCGCACTGGTGGCAGTGCTGTGTGCCGACCCGCGAAAACAACAGGCGCATATAGTCGTAGACTTCGGTAACTGTGCCGACCGTCGAGCGGGGGTTTTTCGAGGCGCT
>JACMIM010000703.1 GCA_014381165.1 Roseiflexaceae bacterium | reverse complement strand
TGCATCACAATTTCTACCGGTACTCGGCGGAAACGAAAAACCTTTTTTCGCTTCATTCCAAAATTCTTCGTCGTTAGATATACGTTGTCCTTCAAGTTGGTAGAAGTAAAAATGAGCTTCTTTAGCGTTCAACTGTAGTGATTCAACTGATATATCCATTGGTATCATATAGATACCTGGCAGATGGATGCCGGTATTTAACAATGTGATAGACTCCAATACAGAAAGCACAGCATCTTTAGAGTTGTTCGCACGTTTAGCACTCTCTGCGTCCTCTGCCGTAATACTGCTGCTAAAACGTCACGCTTTTTTCGCCAAGCACTGTGCCCGGCCAGATACGGATGCCGTGCGCGAGCTGATTCTCCGGGCCGATCTCACAGTTGTCGCCAATAATTGCGCCATCGGACAGCCGCGCCTTGGCGCTGACCCGCGAACCACGGCCCACCACGCACGAGTCGAGCTGCGCATCTTCGCCGACAACAGCTCCTTCCCACAGCACCACATGCTGCAAATGCGCCCGCGCGCCGATCTGGCAGCCTGCGCCAAGCACCGCAGGGCCAGTGATCTGCGCCTCTGGGCCGATGCTCACGCCCGCGCCCAGCACGATTGGCCCGTGCAGCTGCGCCGAGGAATCCACGTTGACATCGCCTTCGGCCCAAACCCGATCGGCGATCTCGCGCCCGCGAAAGCTGTAGCGCACTTTGTTCATCAGAATATCGTGGTGCACATCGATATAGGTCTGCGGCTTGCCAATATCGGTCCAGTACGCATCGGACGGATAGCCGAACACGGGTTCGCCCTGCTCCAGCACAGTTGGAAATAGGCCGCGTTCGAACATGTAGAACTGATTGGCGGGCGCATAGCGCAACAGCTCCGGCTCCATAATGTAGGTTCCAGCGTTGATCATGTTCGTGGTCACATCTTCGGGGCGCGGCTTCTCTAAAAAGCGCTGGACGCGGCCTTCGTCGTTGGTTTCGACCAGACCAAAGGCCGTCGGATCCTCCACCGGCGTCAGCGCTATTGTCAGTTTGCTGTGCTTTTCCTGGTGAAAACGGTACATCGCCCGCAGGTCGAGGTCGGTCATGACATCCCCATTGAACACATAGGTCGGCCCGTCGAGCATATGCGCGACATTCTTGACCGCCCCAGCGGTGCCGCGTGGCTCCGGCTCCTCGATAATATGCACCTTGAGGCCCAAACGCGAACCATCGCCCAGGCTTTCGCGGAAGCGCTCGGCCAGGTATTGGACGGCCAGAATCGCCTCGGTGACACCCTGATCGCGTAGATTCTCAAGCATGTGCTCGATGAACGGCTGGTTGACCAGCGGAATCATGGGCTTGGGAATGTTACAGGTCAGCGGGCGTAGGCGCGTACCCTGGCCGCCGACAAGGATAACTGCCTTCATGTGGCTCTCCAATCGTCAAGAATATCGCGAAGTGTTTGCTCCAAGGGAATCTGCGGTCGCCAGCCAGTGTGATCGCGAAACAGCGAGCAGTTCGAAACCACACGCGGCACGTCGGCAGGTCGCATGCGCGCGGGGTCAGTCTCGACCTGAATCTCGCAGGCGCTGAGGCCGAGCAGCGTATCGAGTATCCAACGAATGCTGACGGTGCGCTCGGAGCCAATATTGTAGGCCGTGCCGACCTGGCCGTGTGTGGCAGCCAGCACATAGGCCCGAACCATGTCGCGCACATCGGTGAAATCACGCTCGGCCGCCAGGTTACCCACCCGCATCACTGGCTCCTGCTCGCCGCGCTCGATCTTGGCAACCTGGGCGGCAAAGGCCGCAGCCACGAATGCATCGCTCTGGCGCGGGCCAATATGATTGAAGGGACGCAGACGGATCGTGCGCAGGTGGTGGCTGATGTGGAACTGAAACGCCAGCAAATCCTGTGTCGCCTTGCTGACAGCGTAGGGGTTGACCGGGCGTAGTGGTGTCGCCTCGTCGATCGGCAAGTCTTCAGGGCGCACTTGGCCGTAGATCTCCTGGCTGCCAGCGATCACGATCAGGGGGTTCTGCTTAAGGCGCAGCACCGATTGGAATAAGTTAATCTGGCCGTTGATGTTGGTTTGCAGCGTCTGCTGTGGGTCGGCGAATGAGCGCGGCACATTTGACTGGGCAGCCAGGTGGAAGATGACATCGGGTTGGGCGTGGCGCAGAACATCGTCAAGCTCGGACGGGTGCTCAAGATCCGCGATAACCAGGCTGACACGCTCGCGCAGGTGCGCAAGTGCCAGCGTTGACTGCCGGGCAATCCCCCAGACCGACCAGCTGCTGTCGGAAAGAAGATGGTCGGCAAGATGGCCGCCGACAAATCCATTGATGCCAGTGATGATCGCGCGCATATGCGTTAGTGTATCGGAAAGGGCCGCACGATGCAAGCGTAGCGGTGGTCGAAAAACTGCCGTTGCGCTGACCGAATTGGTATATGCTTAGAACCTACGCAGTTGGCGACTTCTGCCTGCGGCAGCATGAAGAATCTATCTTTTTTGTTTCGTGTTGTGGTACAAAGCACCACAACACGAAACAGTGATGAGGTAGTTCCTTGCTCTCAGTAGGAGAGCGGGCAGCAACTAGCGCGGAGATAACATATCGTGAACGCCTACTTATTAGGTAGAACCGCTAAATATCGAGCAACACTTGCGACACTGGTGCTGTGTGTCTACGCGCTGCTGGCGTTAAGCGCCCAATTCGGCACCAACGTGGCCGGCCAGGGCCTTGATCCAGTTTGGGCGGCGGCCCAGCAGCGCGGGACGTTGCGCGTGGCCGTGGATTTTGGCTACGCGCCCTTCACTGGCACCCGCCAAGCCGTGCGTCAGGGGCAACTACGCGAGGAGCCGTATGGCTACGATATCGAGCTAGCCCAAGCAATTGGCCTCCAACTTGGGTTAGACGTTGAGTTCGTGCCGACCACGCTTGAATCGGCCTATGAAACACTGGCGACCGATCAGGCCGATGCTGTTATCTCGGCGTTGCCCTATGCGCCGGAGCAGGGCTGGCGCGCTACGTTTTCAAGTTTCTACTTCAACGCCGGGCAGGTGTTGGTTGTGCCCGAGCGTTCGCCGATCGGCAGTGTGGATGGCCTACGCGGCCAACGGGTCGGCGTGGCGCTAGGCTCAGATGCTGACACATTCCTGCGCGGGCTGGCGGCAAAAGACCCAGGCCTTGAACTGCACGCGAACTATGACACCGCCGCGCAGGCCTTCGCCGATCTACGTGCTGGCCGCCTGGAGGCTGTCGTCGCCGATAATGCCGCAGCGCTCGCTGCGATCCATCAAGCTCCCGGCCTGCGCTTCGTGCCGCCAGCGCTCACGCTCGAACCCTACGCCGTCGCCGTCTCGAACCGCGCCTACCTGCTGCGCGATCAGATCGACGCCGCGCTGGAAACCCTGCGCGACCAAGATTGGTTCGAGCAGGCCGGGCGGCGCTGGTTCAAGTAGTTAGAAGGTATCAGCGCGCCAACACATACTGCATTGGGCCGGCTTGCCTCACAACTCCTTTGAGTTCGAGCATCGCCAAGGTTGAAAGCAGCGTCGGCGTGGCTAGGCCACAGGAACGGCCAAGCTCGTCGACATGGCGCGGCTCGTAGCCGACCAGCGGCAACAGCACTGCTTCGTCGGCAGTTTCTGGAATGGCCTGACGCACTTCCTGCTGGGCGCTTACCATCGTCCAGTTCATGCCATCGAGCATATCCTGGGCGCACGTGACCAGGGTTGCGCCATCACGAATGAGCCGGTGTGTGCCAACGCTTTTGGGGCTGTAGATCGGCCCTGGTACGGCGAAGACTTCGCGGCCCTGCTCAAGTGCAAACTCGACCGTAATCAGCGCGCCGCTACGCTCGCCTGCCTCGACAACTAGCGTGCCACGCGCCAGGCCGCTGATCAGCCGGTTGCGCGCTGGAAAGTTATTGGGCAGCGGAACACTCGAAAGTGGATACTCACTAATCAGCGCGCCATTCTGCACGATTTGATCGGCCAAGCGTCGATTCCGCTCGGGGTACGGCAGATCGACCCCACAGGCCAGCACAGCCAGCGTTCGGCCCTGCGCATCGAGTGCAGCAGTGTGGGCGGCTGCATCAATACCAAGCGCTAACCCCGAGATGATCGTCACACCTGCGCCGGCAAGCTCACCAGCGATACGCCTGGTCGCCTCGCGCCCGTATTCGGAGGGGCCACGGGTACCAACCACTGCCAGCGCCCAGTCGTCGGCCTTGCTGATCTCACCGCGCAGGTAGAGCAGTGGCGGCGGCTGTGGGATCTGGTGTAGTAGCGCTGGGTAGGCAGCATCCTCGATACAGATTATTGAAACACCAAGCTGCGCCGCTCGCGTAAACTCCGCATCAAGGTCGTATCGTTCGCGCGCCGCCAGCAGCGCCGAGACGCTCTTGGCACCAAGCCCACAGGCCGAGAGTTCGCTTGCTGGCGCGGCCCACGCCGCTAGGGCCGTGCCGAAATAATCGACCAACCGCGCAACACGGGAGGGGCCGATACCAGCCGTCAGGTTGAAACCGAGATATGCGTGCCGCTGTTCCATGACCATCTTCCTATTGAGCAAGGCGTAGCCCCACTGGCATCCGGCTTGTGTTCGTTCTGGCAGTCTAGCAGAACGCCGTTACCACGAACGCGCGGAAAACTGGTGGCACATTCGCAAATTACCCACCACAACTTAGGAGTGTTGTACTACCGATTTTTAACCAGCCCTCTGGTATCCTCAGTATAATCATAGAAACTACGCGCAGCCGTACCAAGGAAATGCACAGTGAACATTCTGCACGCTCGAACACAGCTTCTTTCCAGCACCGTGGCAGTCCTTTTCAGCGTTATGCTTGGGGCGTCAGCCGTGAAAGCAGCAATGACCCACCATATCTTCATACCAATCGCGATGGCCCCTGTCGCAAAGACCGCACTGCCCACGCCAACACTTGTCTCAGTTGAAGAGCAGGAAGTGCTCAACCTCACGAATCAGCTGCGCGCGAGCGTTGGTTGCGCTGCCCTAGTTGTTGATGAGCACCTCCAAGTGGCAGCAGAAGGCCATACGAGCTACATGGCAACCACCAATATCATGTCGCACACAGGCGCGCAAGATTCATCGCCAAGTATACGTGCGAAGAACGCCGGCTACACTGGCTTGGTCGGCGAAAATGTGGCTTATGGCTACCCCACGTCCGCAGCCGTTGTCGAGGCATGGCGCACGAGCAAGGGCCACTACGAGAACATGACCCGCTGTTCATACAAGCACATTGGCATTGCGCTGGTGAAAACCGCCAATGGTACCGCTTACTGGACACAAGACTTCGGCGAGCCACGCTAGCCTAGCTGCAAATTCTGTTTGATTGCTTTTCACCACCAAGCCACCAAGTTCTAAAAAAACTTGGTGGCTTGGTGGTTACGTGTTTCACAGGTTCGTTGCCCGCCAGCTTCCCAGCGTGCTATACTGCCAGCATCAGCATTGCAGCGCATGAGAGGAAACCACGCGATGAAAGCTGTGGTTATGGCAGGTGGCGAGGGCTCGCGGTTGCGCCCTCTAACCATCAATCGCCCCAAGCCAATGGTGCCAATCGTCGATCGCCCAGTGATGGGCCATATCATCGAACTGCTCAAGCAGCATAACATCACCGAGATTGTCGTCACCGTTCAGTACTTAGCAAATATCATTCAGGATCACTTTGGCGACGGATCGGCCTTCGGCGTCAATATTGAATACTCGCTTGAAGACCAGCCGCTGGGTACCGCCGGCAGTGTTAAGAATGCCGAGCACCTGCTCAAAGAGCCATTTCTGGTCATTTCCGGCGATGCACTGACCGATTTCGATCTTGGCAAAATTATCGCCGCCCACGAGGCATCGGGAGCACTTGCGACGATCACCCTGACACGGGTGCCAAACCCACTTGAGTTCGGCGTGACGATCATCGATGAAGCGAATAACGTCCGCCAGTTCCTCGAAAAGCCAAGCTGGGGCGAGGTCTTTTCCGATAATGTCAACACGGGGATTTATGTGCTCGATCCCAAGGTGCTGCGCTATATCGAGAAGGGTAAAAGTGCCGATTGGTCGAAGGATGTGTTTCCGGCCATGCTACGCCGAAAAGACCAGCTCAAAGGCTATATTGCCGAGGGCTATTGGACCGATGTCGGCACGATCGAAGAGTACATGCGGGCCAGCCGCGATTACATGGAAGGCAAGGTTGACTTACCCCGGGTGGGGCACCGGCTCGACGGCGACATTTGGCTGGATGGCGAAGCCGATATCGCGCCCGATGCGCAGTTGTATGGGCCTGTCTACCTGGGCCATGGCGTCAAGATCAAGGGTGGCGTGATTGTCCACGGGCCGACAGCCATCCGCGACTACACGGTGGTGGACACGCGCGCCACGATCGACCGCTCAATCATTTGGCGCAACTCCTACATTGGCGAGCGATCAGAATTACGTGGCGCAATCGTGTTGCGCCAGTGTAATATCAAAAGCCGCGCCGTGCTGTTCGAAGGCGTGGTAGTCGGCGATCAGACGATCATCAATGCCGGAGCCGTGATCGGCGCGAACGTCAAAATCTGGCCATCGAAAGAGGTTGACGAGGGCGCGACGATCAGCTCCAGCATCATTTGGGGGTCGCAGGGTCGGCGGGTACTATTTGGGCGCAATGGCATCACCGGCCTAGTTAATATCGATCTGACGCCGGAATTCTGCGCCAAGTTGGGCGCGGCTTTCGGCGCGACACTGCCGCGCGGCTCCAAAGTAATCATGAACCGCGACGCGCACTACACGCCCAGAATGCTCAAGCGGGCTATGCTTTCCGGCCTCTGCTCCGCCGGCGTTGATATCGATGATATCCATAGCGTCCCGTTGCCGGTCTCGCGCTTCATGACTCACGCCAGCAGTGCGGCGGGCGGCATTCATGTGCGGCTTTCACCATTTGACAATCGCGTGGTCGATATCAAATTCTTCGATCCCAATGGCCTGGATATCGACACAGCCACCGAGCGAAAGATCGAGGGTGTCTTCTTCCGCGAAGACTACCGGCGGGTATATCTGGATGAAATTGGCCGCATTCGCGATGGCGAGGATATCGACATTACGTACACCGAGGCATTTTTCGCCTCGTTGCGCGCCGATGCGCTGGCCCGTATCAGCAAAAACTTCAAGCTCGTAGTCGATTACGCCAACGCGAACCCATCACAGCTACTGCCTAATATTTTGCGCCGACTAGGTGCAGATGTCACCGAGCTGAACGCCAATCTCGACGACACGCGCATCTTTCAGACCAGCCAACAGTTCGAAGAAGGCATCGAGCGGCTGTCGAGAATCACCCCTGCGCTAGAGGCGAGCCTGGGTGTACGGATCGACAGCGGCGGCGAAAAGCTGTTTTTGGTCGACAACACCGGACGGCGGGTGCCTGGTATGCAGGCGCTGTTGGCCCTGACTGCGCTATCCATGGCCGTCCATGGCGGCGGGCGTGTGGCAGTGCCAGTAACCGCGCCCCGCGCCTTTGAACAGATCGCCCAGCAGTATGGCGGCACCATCGAGCGCACGCGAGCGAATCTTTCGGCGTTGATGCGGACGGCAGCCAGCAACCGCGACTTGCTACTGCTTGGCGACAGCCAGGGCAACTACATTTTCCCAGGCTTTTTCCCAGTCGCCGACGGCTTGTACTCAATCGTCAAGATGCTTGAACTGCTGACGCTGCACGAGCGCTCGCTCTCACAAGTAATCGCCGATCTGCCGCCGTATTTTATCGACCAGACCCGCGTGCCCTGTCGCTGGGAATACAAAGGAAAGGTTATGCGCATTCTGAACCAGCAGTATCAAGACCGCAAGCTCGAGCAGATCGATGGGATTAAAATCGACCTAGGCGATGAGTGGGTACTCATCTTACCTGACCCTGACGGCCCCTTCTTTCATGTTATTGCCGAGGGCACAACAGAGGATCAGGCCCATGTGCTGACCGAGAAATACGCTGGTCTAGTGGCAGGACTTCAGTAATGAGTGCAGAAACCGCGCACCCACGGCTCCCCGCTAATGTCGTGCTGCTGATGTTCCGTGCAAAAATGCAGCCCGCGCAGATTGTCCACGCCATTACTGGTCGCAGCGCCAGCGATGAGAACTATGCCGCCGATGTCGCCTGGGTCGAGCGCTTGCTACGCACAGCCTACCCGCAGTCGTTCCCTCACCAAGAGGGCCAGATACATCTCACGGCTGAGTGACATGGCTATGGAAAAGCTATCTTTTTTGGTGCTTTGCACCAAAAAATGAAACAATCATTCGTTAGTTCCTCGCCCGCCGCAGGCGAAATGAAAGCTGTTGGGCAACTGCATAAGTCCTAAGAAATGATAATACAAAGACGCCGTCGGGACGCTATAGTGCCTCCCGACGGCGTCTTGATGCTAAAAGAATTAACCTTGCGCCTGAGCCACGGCCCTGACCAACGCGCGTCGGGCGTAGATCTTAACCATGGCGCGGCGAT
Organism: Roseiflexaceae bacterium; assembly: GCA_014381165.1. Taxonomy (GTDB): domain Bacteria; phylum Chloroflexota; class Chloroflexia; order Chloroflexales; family Roseiflexaceae; genus JACMIM01. The sequence goes on along the minus strand of JACMIM010000703.1, from coordinate 748 downwards.
AGTCCTCGGAGGCGTGAATGTCGCCCAGGAAATCGACATCCTCACCGGCCTGCTCGGCCGCGCTGGCGATCGCATCGGCCCCACCGTCGCTGCCAACCAGCGCGGCCTCCAGCGTGGGCTGGCGCACGGCTTTGACACCAGCGCCGGTCACGGCCACGCGGGCCGCGCTGACCATGCCGCCGTCGATCTTCACATACGCCGCTACGCCGACAATCGCATAGCGAGAGGCCGGGTTGCGAAGCTTTTCATAAACCGCGCCCTCACCGGCACCAAGGCGTGGCATGGTCACTGCCGTCATCACCTCATCCGGCTCCAGCGCCGTGGTCAACATCTCCACGAACATGTCGCCGGCAGCGATCTCGCGGCTGCCGTTTGGCCCTTGCACAGTCATCATGGCGTCGAGCGCCAGCGCCAGCGCCGGAAGATCGGCGGCGGGATCGCTGTGAGCCAATGAGCCGCCGATTGTGCCACGGTTGCGTACCTGGATGTCGCCAATCTGGGCACAGACCTCGGCCAGCACGCCACAGGCCGCGCGCAGCTCGGCGTGTTCGGTGATCGCGCTATACGTGGCCATCGCGCCCATCTTCACATCGCCATTGACGGCGATGCCGCGTAGACTGTCGATCTTGGTGATGTCGATCAGCACGCCGGGCTGCGCGAGCCGCAGCTTCATGGCTGGCAACAGTGAGTGGCCGCCCGCGAGCAGCTTGGCCTCATCGCCATGCTCCTGAAGCAGGCCGATCGCCTC
>JACMIM010000702.1 GCA_014381165.1 Roseiflexaceae bacterium | reverse complement strand
GTGGAGGAGTTCGCCGAAAGTGCGGCGCTGGCCCAGCATAATATCGCGCTGAATGGTGTGGGCAATGTAACCGCGCTGGCCGCCGACACACTCAGCTTTCTGCGCACGCAACCGGTTGGCGCGTTCGACGTGGTGGTGGTCGACCCGCCGCGCACCGGGCTTGGGCTGGAGGTGTGCCGCGAACTGCTGCGGGTCGCGCCCCGGCGGCTGGTGTATGTCTCGTGCAACCCGCTCACCCAGGTCGAGGACACGCGGGTGTTGCTGGAGGGCTATGCACTTTCAAGCTTACGCGGCTACGATATGTTCCCGCACACGCCGCACCTGGAGACGCTGGCGGTGTTCGACCGGCGTTGAGCAGCGGGCATTTTTTAACACGAAGATAGGAAGGCACGAAGCTAATCAGTCGAAAGATGCGTCTTCACCACGCGCTAGGCTGATGGTGGGGATGTCGTTTGTCGGATCGCGGTCGCAAGCTCTGCCACGGTCATGGTTCCAAAAAGCCGCTCTTTCTCAGCAACTGAGTCACCAACTCCGAGGGTGAATTGATTGATAAAGCGGGCAGTATTGGCGACGCCCATCTCCTGAATCAGGAGACGCATGGCGATTTCGGTAATTTCCGTTAAAGCCAAATTGGGTGCTACGCTCATAGCTCGATCTCCTGTGCTAGCTCTATCGGCTTGCGTACTTTGATCGCAAGATCAGGCAAACTGATCGTTCGGCGGTAAAAGCGGTCGGTCATCGCACGTACAAAAGTAATCGACCTGTGCGGCTTCGGCAAGCGCGAGATGCAAAGCGTCAATTGCTTTGATGCCTACTTGTTCAAACTCAGTTGCTCGCTGCTCAATCGTATTGGTAAGTGAAACATGCTCGTGCGCTTGCCGGATGATTTCGTTTACAAATAGCCGTTTTTGCGGGTTTGGATTGTTACTACTTTCAAAAACAACCATGTCAGAAACAACAAGATTTGCTTGCCCACGTTCACAACGTGCGAGAAGCGCAAGTATCGCTTCGGCTTCGAGGATGATACGAGTCTGCATTCGGTCATCAAGTGGTCGTTGTAAGCTACAAGTATCAAGATAGATACGCATCCTGATTGGCCAATCTATCGTGGGTCAGGGATATTCCGAACACTTAGACATTTTCTCTCTCAATTGTAGCACGGTAGTCTGAGGAACGTGGCAAGCGAGATTCAGGTTGACGCCGAGCGCCGAGTGTTTAGCCACACTAGAGAATTTGGTACGAGTTTGGCCGAAGTGGAAGGCGTCTGCTAAAATTGATTAGACAAGATCATCGCCCCGAGAGCGCACGTCGATTGCAAGCCGGTGTTCGATGGCAGCCGATAGTGATGAGGCAAGCTATGTAAGAAGTAACCAGTCACGTAACGACTGCTCTAGCTTGGCTACATCGCTCGCTGATAATTGGCCTACAACTTTCTGAACAAGGCTGTCCTCGATTGTATAGATGCCGCGCTTTACTGCTGACGGAACGTTTAGCCCAGCAGCTTTCCAGTCAGAAATCGCAAACTCTCCAACCAGTAATCCTTGTAGACGGCTTGTCATTGGTACAATCAGTAAATCGTAACTAACGTGTGAGCCGTTCACGATAATGGCAGGGCGTACCTTGCTACTTGAGAGATCAGAAAATGGATACCGAACCAAGATGATATTATCGCGGGAGTAGTTCGGCATAAACGTCGTCCTCGTCGTTATCCCATACGCGCTCAAGGGTCGACGAACTTGCTGCTTGCCAGAAAGATTGATCCTCATCAGTTAGCACGGTGACAAGAACTTGAACACCTTCTGTTAAACTGATAGGTTCGAGCAGTTCAATTTTACCGTTGCGAACAACTGCACGAATCGTACTAAGCATACACTTGATTCTCCGCCAAACTAGAAAACCATAGACCGTTTATGATCGATATTGTACTGCATAGGAGGCAAGCGCGGAGAGCACGAGTACGAGAATAAAAACAGGATTACGAGATAGGAAGCCCTTGTTGGGCAGTGGTCGCGCGCGGGCGGCCCGTTAGCAATCGAACGCCCACCAGCAAATCCCGTTGCGCAGCCGCTGGTCATCCAGCACGAGATCGCGAATCGCCGCTGGCAGCCGCTCACGCTGCCAGCAGCACTCGCGCCGACCAGCACGATCGCCCTCGCCGTTCGGCGCAGCAGCCTGTGCTGCCTTGATCGCATAGGCGGCGGCACCGAGCTCGTGGGCTGCAATGTGGGCGACCGCTGCGGCCTGGCCAGCGGCGTATGCCGCGTGTCTCGCAGCTCCGGACAGCTCTCTGGCTGCGGCTTTGGCGTAGCCTGCTGCCGAGCGTGCTTGAGTCATCGTGATTTCGCCGCGTGTCCACACCAAAGCCTGCTCCACCGCACGGCGGGGCCTCGGATCCAAGGGCTGGACCGCCTCGAAGAGAGGCAATACATGTTTAGCACATTCAGCCGCCCATTGAGCGAGAAGCCGATGATGTGAGTCTTCCAGCGTGCCTCCGCGACGGATGGTGATGAATCTCGGATCGCGCTCCTTGGGAAGGATCACAGTTCTGCCCACCTTCGATCTGCCCAACGGCGAGCGTTCAACCGCGTGCGATAATCTGGCACCGGTTTATAGCAAAGAGCAAAGATATTGATCCGTAGCCGCCCCTCACCCCTGCCCGCTCCCACAGGGGAGCGGGAGCTGGATTCCCCGCTCCTGGCGGGGAAAGGGGCAGGGGTGAGGGTGCAGGAGCGGATCGCTGTTTCTGCCCACCGCTATAGTAGACAGGGAAAGCGTTGACACGCTTCCTGGTGTCAAAATCGCGCCGACAGAGCATGTCGGATTGGAACGCGGTGTTGGGCCGCGCCAGATTGGCCGCCACGAAGCGGTGCCGAACCGAATGGAGCAGGCATGTAGGGGGGCGTCGAACGGCGAGCACGCGGCGTGTGTGCGCCATCCACGGGCAAGGCCGCTATGGCTGCCGCTTGCCCTGCACCTATTGGTTCCTCGGTGCTGTAGATTGCAGCCGCCAACGTGAAAGGGCTTGCGCGATACTGTGGTGAGCAATCTTACAAGTGCTACGCACTGTCTTCGGATTTTGATCCGTTGAGCAGCGCGTAAATCGCCATAGCATGACCATGCCCGAGCGCAAAATCTTCCTTGAGCCACTGCACGATAGCACCTGCTTTGACGCCATCCTTGATGTTGTCACCTTCGGTAAAGCCTTTTTGTGCTGCGAGTGCGCGAAAGTCTGTAGCGCTCTTTCCGGTCTTTGCTTTGATGTTTTCGAGGTACGTTTGAAATGACATGCTACACATCCTTACGTAGTGACGAAAATGCCCTTGGTAAGTATAGATTTATGATGCGTTACGTGCAAGCGACCCCAATATGCGATTAGACCGCGCCTCCTGTCTCTCGCGCTCGGCAATCACTCGCGCAGCGTGGTTAGCAACGCTGCCTACATACGTTGTCGGCCAGGTGCAATCTGAGGGCGAGGATAGCCAGCACGGGGTTGGCGAAGCCGCCGATCGAAAATACGGCGCAACTGGCCGGAGAGAAGGTATCTGTGGAGGACTCCGCCCTTATACCTTCCGAGAGCGTCCACCTAGCCAGCCGCACCGATCTTCACCGCACGCAGCGCCAGGAACAGCGGTATCTCGCGGTCGGCCAGGTTCTCGGCGCGCGATTGGTTGGCGCTTTCGCGCTCGTCGTAGGAATCCAGCTCCTGCATGCGGTCGACCAGCATGCCATTGTTGGCCAGGCTGTTGATGTATTCGTGCAGCGGCCGGTGGAAGCTGCGCGTCTGGACGCCAGCTCGTCAAGCTGAGGTGAGTTTGAACTTTGCTCACGTTAGCTCGGGAACGTGTTCGTCCTCATACTTCTCAATCAGTACGCCAATAACCTCCATGAGCGAGGCAAGCGAATGACTTTCATCCTCGCCAACTTCATCAACGAGCGAGTCAAGCAAACTGACTAAGCGGTTGTATTCCGCTTCTGTATGCGGATAATACACGACATCCCTTACACTCGGCCAAATGCGCTCAACCTGTTGTACATCGCGTGCGAGCATGGTCTACTCCTTCCACTTGCCTTGATCATATTCCTCGTGTGTCAATACCGCACGAATATAGAGCTTCTGGCGATTGTAGTGAATGGCGGCAATGAGGCGCGTCGTATTGCCGCCGACGTTAAAGACTGTCAGCTTACCAACTTGGTCAGCATTTGGAAAAACTGCTCGTAGCTCAGCGAATGATCGAAACTCGCCAGCCTTTACAAGCCGATACCAATGCTGCAAAGCTGATCTGGTATTGGGATATTTGGTCGCGAACTCATTGAGCCGCTTCCGCGTGATGATATGCATAATCCCAAACGCCTTCAACCACAAGTTTCTGTTCCAGGTATATTGTAGAGGCAAGCTGTACAAGTCGCAAATACGGAGATGTTACAAAGGTCGATTGCCCCCCGGAGCATCCACCTAGCCAGCCGCACCGATCTTCACCGCGCGCAGCGCTAGGAACAGCGGTATCTCGCGGTCGGCCAGGTTCTCGGCGCGCGACTGGTTGGCGCTTTCGCGCTCGTCGTAGGAGTCCAGCTCCTGCATGCGGTTCACCAGCAGGCCATTGTTGGCTAGGCTATTGATGTATTCGTGCAGCGGACGGTGGAAGCTGCGCGTCTGGCCGCCGCGCAGTAGAATGGCCAGCGGCGAAAGGTATT
>JACMIM010000701.1 GCA_014381165.1 Roseiflexaceae bacterium | reverse complement strand
TTGACCTGGCCAACGTCATACGGTGATAGGACGCGCGATAGCGTACGGGGTTTGCCTGGTTAGCCCCCATCGCCGTGCAAAAGCACTGACGGTGCATATCAAGAAAAACCCATCGGGATAAGGAAAATGGCCTCAGCTTGTATTACGAAGGGCGCCTTGTGATCGAGAATGCGCGCTCTGATAGCCTAGAACGCTAAGGTATCAGAGCACGCATTATGATGCATCAGCGCTTATCGCAAAGCTGCTGGCCCACCAACATTGAGGGGTACGTTGGCTTTCGGGCTGCCAAAGTGTGTGACCATAAACTGCTGAAAGGCGCGCGCTGCCCCCGAAAGATGGCGCGCCTGATGCCACGCCATCCCAAACGTACACGCACACCTTGGCTCTGCCAGGTGCAGTGACACTAAGCCATACTCGGCGATCTGCTGTTTCACCGATGCAGGCGCAAACGCCACGCCAAGATTTGATTTGACGAACCCGAAGAGCGACGCCGGCTCGTCTACTTCACAGCCAATACGCAGCGCGAAGCCCGCTTGGCGACAGTAATCGTCGATGAGGTCGTGCAGGCCGTGGCCGATCTGCTCGATCACCACCGCTTCGTGTGCCACTGCCGCCAACGGAACGGTGTGTCGCCCCGCGAGCCGATGATGGGGAGAAAGCACCAGCAAGATCTCGTGAGTCAACAACGGCTGCCACGCGATGCCGGCCTTGATCGGCGGTGTGGATTGAAAACAAAAATCGCACGCGCCGGCCTCTAGACGCTGCACCATTTCAGTCAGTGCGCATTGCGATAGCTGAAATCGGATCGCAGGATGCAGCGTTTGAAAGCGCTGTAACACCTCGGGCAACCAGTTCAGCGACGCCGCGATCAGCGACACCTCGCCACGGTCGGGGTGCGCCATATCGCGCACCTTACGCTGGCCTTCCTCCAATTCGTGAAACAGCGCATCGATATGCGAGAGAAAGGCTTTGCCGTACTGATTGAGCCGGATCGACCGCCCTTGCCGGTCAAATAATGCAACCCCCACCTCCTGCTCCAAGCGCCGGATCGTTTTGCTGAGCGATGGCTGTGCAATGCACAGCTCTTCGGCAGCTTTTGTGATGTGCTCGGTCCGAGCGACCACGCGAAAATAGCGTAACTGGAGCAGTTCCATCGGTTCGTTGCCTTGCGCTTGATAGCTTTGGGTCTATGATTCTGATGCTCAATTATGTCTTGCTTGTGCTGCGGTGTCAATCTACCATGGAGGAGTGGTACGATAGCAGTGCAGGTAAGGACGAAGCGATGACAAACGCGGTCCTCGCCATCGGCTCGACTGGCATATAGCACCTACGAGCTGTGCGCTGAAGGCTATCTCAACCGATACGATCTGGCAATGCTGATGGGCGAGGTGCTGGGGCACGAGGTCGCGGCAGAGACCGTTGACCCCGCGACGATGTCCAACGCCCCCCAAGCCGATGTAGCGGATGTTCGCTTGGTACGATCAGCGCGGCTTGCGCGGCAATGCCCTCACGCTGCGCGCCATCCTGGGCCGCGAGCCACGTACGTTGCGCGCCTATCTGGAGGAACTCGCGCACACAACAACTGGAGCAACACCATGAATGACCAAACAGCACTTCCCGCGCTTCCGCCCGACGACCCGCAACGCAATCTCACCCTCGCGCGGCCTGACGACGATCAAAGCCTGCGCCACGTGTCGGTCGTGGGCGATACCTACACCATCCTCTTGGACGGGCAGCAGACGGCTGGGCGCTCCTGCTTGATCGACATGTACATCCCACCTGGGGGCGGTCCGCCGCCGCACCGCCACGACTTCGAGGAGATGTTCACGGTTCTTGAGGGCGAGATCGCGGTCACCTTCCGTGGCACAACGGTGATCGTGCGCGCTGGTGAAACCGCCAATATCCCCGCCAACGCGCCGCATTCCTTCACCAACACCACCATAAAGCCGGTGCGGTTGTTGTGCGTGTGTTCGCCGTCGATGCAGGAAGCGTTCTTTTTGGAGATCGGTGATTTGGTTCCGACCCGAACATCGCCCCCGCCGAACCTCGACGAGGCCGCCAAGGCCGAGCGACGGGCAAAAGCCCAGGCGCTGGCTCCAAAGTATCGGACGGAACTGCTGAAGCCGTAGTGTGACAGGAAGTGGACAGACATACTATCCATGCCTTTGCGCAGACATGTACGCTACAAAGGTAGATCGCCGCGATAACGCGAACCGCGTACAGCCGAGAACACGCCTCCGACAAGCTTCCGACTATGGTGCGAGAAAGTCGTGAAGCCCGCCTCCTGGCGCTTGCGTAGATCTTTAGCGCACCACAAGCCCCGTGGTGAGGGTGGTGGTCACACCTTCTACCATCCTCGTGATCATCTCGGTGTCCAAGTCGGCCATAATCACCCCCAGGCGCGCCCGCCGTGGCGCACGTCCCACAGACGGGCTGCGGATGCGCACGTCGCAGCCCGTCTGTGGGACACCTCTGAGCACCTCACTGGTGTGTCCTTTGCATAAGAGAACGCACGTCGTGCCGTCACACCGCCACCGTGGTAGCAGTATACTTGTATGCTGTTGCAACACTACGCGCGTTTGTGAGGCGGCACACACGCTCCACTGGAAACAACGCTCGCTGCGATGGCATACCGCGCTTCTTTCGTACGAGGAATAGATCATGGAAACGCTACGTT
>JACMIM010000700.1 GCA_014381165.1 Roseiflexaceae bacterium | reverse complement strand
CTCGGATGGGGTAGCAGGAACAAGACACGCGACGCTCATGCGTGCAGCCAGCGTCTCGCAGCTATCATATCATAGCTCTCTAACAACATACGTGCCAGCGAAGATAAAGTTTCACAGGAGATGCGCAACAAAAACACGACCCAAATATGTGAGCCGTGTTTTTGTTTGTTTGGAGGCGACGACCGGATTCGAACCGGTGGTCGGGATTTTGCAGACCCCTGCCTTACCACTTGGCTACGTCGCCGACCAGGTTTGATTGTAGCATACTCATCCGGGCGTGTCAAAGCGCGTTGGCGCAGTTCAACACGGTTTGAGCAGCAGCGGGCGAACACGAGGTTCACCCCTACAGCGCCGGATGCGCCGCGTTGCGCCGCGTAGGGGCGAACATGAGGTTCGCCCCTACGAATGCTACGAATGCGTTGTTTTCATTGACTGCACGCAATCAAGCCAACGTCCTCGTGGGTCGGTGCGTAAGGGGAGTTGCTAAAACTGGCGGGCCTTCACACCGAAAGGCAAGCCATGGTAAAATAGAGAAACTCTGCTTGCAAGCAGCGAAAGAAGCTTCCCATGGATATTTTGCTTGTGGACGATAATCTGCTTATGCAGCAAGTGCTCGAACGCTTTCTCGGCTCGCTTGGCTATGTGGTAACGCCTGCAGCACGCGCCGACGAAGCGGTGGAGCAGGCCAGAAAGCGCCGGCCAGCACTGATCTTGATGGATTTGCACCTTCCCGACTGTGACGGAGCAGATGCTATCAAGCTCATCCGCGCCCTGCCAGGCTGCCAGTATGTGCCGGCCATCGCGATGAGCGGCATGGATGCTCTCGATGCGGGCAGCTTGATCACCAGCGATTTTTCGATGTATCTCTCGAAGCCAATTGACCTGGATGAGTTCGAATTGGCGGTGCGGAATGTTCTCTCATCACACACACCCAGCGCGGATTCGGCACAGTAATGCGCATTTCGAGTAAAAGCGAATACGGCCTGCGCGCGCTGTTCGATCTTGCGCAGCACTATGGTATGGGGCCGATCCAGAGCCGCGAAATTCACGAGCGGCAGGGCGTCGACGAGAATTATCTTAATCAGATTCTGATTCTGCTGCGCAAAGCTGGCCTGATCGAAAGCCTGCGCGGCCCCCAGGGCGGGCACCGCCTCGCCCGCGCGCCAGAGAAGATCACAATCCTTGAAGCGCTGACCGCGCTCGAAGGCCCGCTGCTGCCGCCAGAAGCCGCCATCACAAGCGCGAACGGCGATCTCGTTGATCGCGAGATCATCCGCGAGGTGTGGAGCGAACTGCGCGCCGCCGTCCAACTGCATCTCGGCGCAACCACGCTCGAAGACCTGCGCCAGCGCAAACGCAGCCGCGATGGCGAGGTCATGTACTACATCTAGCAAGCAACGCAATCGGGCCTGGCGGGGCACGGCATACCGTGTCCCGCCAGGCCCGATTGCGTCGCCTCGAATCAACTGGTATTAGTCGGCGGGGATAAGCACTGTGGCCTCTGGTTCAGCCTCGGCTACTGTCACATTCGAGGTACCTGGCAGCACAATCCAGCTTGCGATCAGGCCAATCACGAGCAGCGTCACGATAATCGTCAGAATGTCCATTGGGTGCCTCCTGTTGCATGGTGCCACGCACCACGTACTACCTACTATGCCTGGTACGCGACCTCACCGTGCTGTGTAGCATCCAAGCCGTTGCGCTCTTCCTGCTCGGTCACACGGATGCCCACAGTCGCATTGACAATCTTCACCAGAATAAAGGTGACAATGGCTGCATAGCCCGCCGAAACCACAACAGCAATGGCCTGGTTGAGCAACAAGCCAGGATTGCCATAGATCAGTCCATCGAAGCCCGCCGAGTTCACGCTGGTCGTCGCGAATACGCCGGTCAGTAGCGCACCGATGATGCCGCCGATGCCGTGGATGCCAAACACATCCAGTGCATCATCGACCCGGCCACGCACCAGCATCTCGACCGCGAAGAAGCAGCCAATGCCTGTCACAAAGCCAATGATCAGCGCGGCCATTGGGGTGACAAAGCCTGCCGCCGGTGTAATGCCGACCAGGCCAGCCACAGCGCCCGCCGACGCGCCCAACACGCTCGGCCGTTTGTGGCGAATCCAGCTTGCCGTCATCCAGGCCATCGCCGCCATCGCCGCAGCTAGGTGCGTGTTGACAAATGCCGCCGAAGCTAGGCCGTTTGCACCAAGCGCGCTGCCGGCGTTGAAGCCAAACCAGCCGAACCATAGCAGCGCCGTGCCAAGCACAGTCATGGTCACATTGTGCGGCTCCATGCGCTCTGAGCCATAGCCGACCCGCTTGCCCATCATCATTGCCACCACGAGTGCCGAGACGCCTGAGGTGATGTGAACCACCGTGCCGCCGGCGAAATCGAGCGCGCCCATGGTGCGAATCCAGCCGCCCACTGCCCACACCCAGTGTGCGACCGGCGAGTAGACCAGCAGCGACCACAGCAATGAGAAGAGCACAAAAGCCTTGAAGCGCTTGCGCTCGGCGAATGCGCCCGAGATCAGCGCGGGCGTGATCACCGCAAACATCATCTGGTAGATCATGAACGTCGAGTGCGGAATCGTCGCCGCGTAATCGGCATTTGGTTCCATGCCCACACCATTCAGGCCGAAGTAATCCAGGCCGCCAATAAAGCCGCCAATCGACGGGCCGAAAGCCAGCGTGTAGCCAAGCACCGCCCAGACCACACTGATCAGCGCCAGGATGAAGAAGCTGTGCATGATCGTCGAGAGCACATTCTTCTGGCGTACCAATCCACCGTAGAACAAACCCAGGCCCGGCGTCATCAGCATAACCAGGGCGGCCGAGATCAACACCCACGCGGTGTCTGCTCCTGAAATCTCCATGTGTGCTCTACTTCCTGTGTACGAGGCGGGTCGGCCAGCAACCATGCACATATGAACAGCGCCAGAACAGCCGAGTGGCCGTTCTGGCGCTGCATCTTTGCATACCAGACAGGGGTGTGTTGCTTGTGCCGGTGACAGTGAGCTAAAGATACAGGATTTTAACTACACCGCCAAGGGTGATTAGTAACGAAGGTGCAGACGTGTATTTGTATAGTTTGTATGAACGGAGGGCGGCGCTGTAAGGGCGGGTTTCAAACCCGCCCTTACAGCGTATCGCCTAGATTCCGCAGCGCCTGCACCAGCACGTCGATCGCGCGTTCGTATTCAGCAATCTCGACATGCTCGTCGGGGGTATGGTCGAGGCTGGAGTCGCCGGGGCCGTAGGCCAGGATGGGGCAGCGCCAGGCCGGGCCAACTACATTCATGTCCGAGGTGCCAGTTTTCAGCAGAAAGCCCGGTGTGCCGCCCGCGCCGCGCACCGCCTTGAGCATGGCCCGCGCCAGCGGCGTGTTCTTTTCGCCCTGATAGGCTGGGCAGCCATCGTGGAAGCGCAACGCGGCACCATCGGCCAGCGGGCCGAGCTGCGCCGCCAGCAGCGCGGGGTCGATCTCGGGCGGCAGGCGCACGCCGATCATCAGCGCAGCCCAGTCGGCAAGGCCATCACTGCCCGAGCTGATCGTGCGCAGCGAAGGCAGCAGCTGATCGAACAAGCGCGATTTGTCAGCATTGTAGGTCGCGCAATGGGCAGCAACGTTATTCCAAAAGCCGACCGCGCGTTCGGCCACCGCCTGCTCGCGCCCAGCGCTGTGAGCCATGGGCTGCTGCCAGCGCGCATCCAGCAACAGGCGGCCCTTGTAGCCAAGCGTCAGCCGCTCCCAGCCACTCGGCTCGCCGATCACGCAGGCAATCGGGGCGTATCGGTCGACCACGAAGTGCGCGCCCTTGGATGTTGCCGCTTCTTCCTCGACTGCGCCAATCAGCACCAGCCGAAACGGGACATCACCGGCCTGGGCCAGCCGCGCCGCCGCACAGACAAAGGTGGCGAATGGCCCTTTGGCATCGACCGCGCCGCGCCCGTACAGCTTGCCCGCTTCGATTCGCACTGGCACAACGCCCGACACGGTGTCGATATGGCCGAGTAGCACTACCGTCGGCCCTTGGCCGATCTCGCCCACGGCATTGCCCGCACCATCGACGTGCGCATCAAGGCCTGCGGCACGCATCTGCTCGACCAGAAACGCCGCGACGTGGTGCTCCTGGCCGGAGTGGCTGGGAATGCGCAGCATCTGTTCGAGCAGGGCCACAGGATCGCGCATGATTCACCGCAGAGAACGCAAAAGACACTGAGGATGAAAGAATACCACGGAATCAGCGCCGCACAGGCGGGTTTCAAGTCCACCCCTAGCAATAATTTCGCTGATCGCATCGCTCGCATCGTTGGGGCGGGTTTGAAACCCGCCCCAACGATGAGCAACGACGACCACGCAGCGCTGAACCATTCTGTTCTGTCTTAACGGTACCCCTGAAACGTTGGGTCAGCTTCCTTAGCACACAAGCTCTGATTGCGGTCACCACGCACGCACACCAGGTAGCGTTCGGTGTAGCTCTGCGCTTCGGCCAATACCGAGGAAGCGTCCGCTTCGCCGACGATCCGGTCGGCGGCGCGCATCAGCCAAAAATACTCAAAGGCTTGCTCCTCATCGCTGGCCCGCAAGCTTGATTGATTCTTTTCGGCTTGAAGCGTGGTGGCCAACGCCTGATACACCTCGGCTGCGCCTGCTGCTGCGTCCGGGCGGGCGAGCTGCGCTTCGGCCAGCGAGCGCCGTGCAGCAAAGCCAAACTGCTCGACCGGCGCATCGCCAAGCGCTTGCATAAACTTCCAGCACGCTTCGGGCGCGCTGCTGCTGCGGTGAATTGCCATGCCACTAAGCAACAGCGTATCGATGCTGGGCGTCCATGTGGCTGGCAACGGCGCAAGTGCTGCCGGCGCGCTTGCTCCTTCTGCCTGTGGCGTCGCATACGTGTACCACATCGCCACTTGGTTGTTGGCAAGGTACGTCGCCCGCTCGACTTCATTCGGCTTGCCGATGACGGCATTGCCGACCGCCTGACTTCTGACATAGCCGACCAGCCGCTGATACGGCGAAGCATCGCGGGTCAGCGCGGCAAACTGCTGGATCGCCTGTTGCACCGCCGGACTCGCGTAATTAGGCTGCAACTGCCGGTTCTCGCGCGTGGTCGCGCCTGCACCAGTGCTGTCGAAGAACGTTTGTAGATCATCGAGCGTGTTGCCGGCAAAGCCATAACGCGGCGGGTTCGCCTCACGGTCAGTCAGCTGTTCAGCGGTCGCCAGCAGGTCCTCGACGCTCCAGCCCGCTTGCGGG
>JACMIM010000699.1 GCA_014381165.1 Roseiflexaceae bacterium | reverse complement strand
GCCGCCCGTTGTGGCACAACCAGACGAGCGCGAGCAACCCGTGGCCGATGCTGGGGGCGGGGGGGCGCTGGCGCAGATCGATGTGGCGCAGGAGAACGCCGCCGCCGTCGCGCTGGAGGCGATCGAACTGGCCTGGAACGACATTCTCCGCGATGTGCGTGTGCATGATAAAATGGTCTACGCACTGCTCAACAGCGGCGTCCGGCCAAGCGATATCGAGGGCGAAACTGTCATCTTGGAGGTCGCCAGCGACTTCTTTCTTGGCAAACTCAACCAGCTTTCGACCAGGCAGGTGGTCGAGCTTGTGCTCAAAAAGCACACCGGCGTCGACTACCGGATTCGCTCGGCAGTCAAGGAGCAGCTGCGCGAGAACCCAAACGTGCTGCGCGACCAAATTCGCACCAGCCGCAAAGACCCACTGGTCAAGGCCGCGCTGAACATCTTCGACGCCGAGATTGTCGCCGTCGAATCGGACGAATAACGGTTATCAACCAGGCACGCGGGGGATAGCCCAGCGTCTACACCAGGCGTACCGGCTGATTATTGATGATCACGTACAATAGAAGATTGTAACCACCATTGAGGAGGAGCAGCGCATGAACCCCAAGCAGATGCAACAGATGGCACAGCAGATGCAGCGCCAGATGGCCAAGATTCAGGAAGAGTTGGGTAACGAGATCGTCGAGGGCAAGGCCGGTAGCTACATCACCGTGACGATGAACGGCCACCGCGAACTCAAATCGATCACCATTGCGCCGGAAGTGGTCGACCCCGAGGATATCGATACGCTGCAAGACCTGCTGCTTTCGGCGATCAACGACGCCAGCGCGAAGGCTCAGGAGCTGGCCCAAAAGCGTATGGGGCCGCTGACCGGCGGGATGAATGTGCCAGGCCTGTTCTAGTTTCAGACCGCATGCAGACTGACGAATGCCGCTGCAATCTGCATGCGATCTGCACGCAATCACTATGAGCTACTCCAACGAAAACCAACTCCTGGTCGAGCCGGTCGCCAAGCTGATCGAGCAATTCGGGCGGTTGCCGGGCGTCGGCCCCAAGACGGCCTCGCGGCTGACCTTCTTTTTGCTGCGCGCCCCCGAGGAACAGACCAAGGCGCTCTCCGAGGCGCTGGCCGGCCTGCGCGAGGGCGTGCGCTTCTGCCGCCGCTGCTTCAATATCGCCGTCGACGAACTATGTGTGTATTGCGCCAGCCCCAACCGCGAGCAGCGCCTGATTTGCGTGGTCGAGGAGCCACTGGACGTGCTGGCGATCGAGCGCACCGGCAGCTACCGTGGTGTCTACCACGTGCTGCATGGCCGAATCGCGCCGCTGGAAGGCATGAACCGCGAGGACATCTATTTCGACGAGCTGATCGAGCGGGTGCGCAACGAGCCGACCGAAGAGGTGATTATCGCCACCAACCCCAACACCGAAGGCCAGGCCACCGCCTTCTACATCCAGCGCGCGCTGGCTCCGCTGGGGGTTCGCGCGACCCAGTTGGCGCGCGGCCTACCGACCGGCGGCGACCTTGAGTGGGCCGACCCAGCCACGCTCGGCTCGGCGCTCGAAGGCCGCCGCGAATTCTAGTGCAACCCACTCACACCCAGGCGCAAACGCT
>JACMIM010000698.1 GCA_014381165.1 Roseiflexaceae bacterium | reverse complement strand
TCTAGCGCGCTCGACAGCAGATCGCGGTAGTTATCGATGCTGTCGTTAATCCGCAAAATATGGTCGTAGATATCCTGGAGATACGCCATGTCCTTGCTGCGAAACAGCGGCAACTCACGGCGCATCAGTACATTCAGCACATCACGCCCTGGGGCGATCACGCGCCGCAGCGCCAGCAACTCGCGCTTTAGGGCAAAAATGTTCTGGCTGGAGCTGCGCTCGAAGCGCTCGAACACCTGATCCTCGATATGTTCAGCCTCGTCGGCAACATCGTCGAGCAGCGGGAAATAATCGTCGACGATCGTATCGAGCAGCGCGTAGAGCAGCGCGCCCACTCGATCGGCGGGCGGCACATTCGGGTCGCGCCAGCGGTGCATGGTTTCTTCGATCTGAACCAGTGTCCCCTGGTGAACAGTCACAAAGTACTTCTCACCGGCAAAGATAAACACCGGCTGGGTTGCGAAACTTCGCGCGCCCACGTCCTTCTTGACGGCGTAGAACAGGATGAAGTAGTGGCCTTCATAGACCTCGATCTTCGCGCGGCCGGTGCCATGGCGAATATCCTCGATCGCCAGCGGGTGAACCTGAAACCACTCGCTCAGTCGCGCATAATCCTGGTCGTTTGGGTCGGAGATGTCAAGCCAGAACACACTCTCGGCCTGCGTGTGCAATTCGGGAATCTGTTCGATTGGAATATCGACACGGTAGCTGCCATTGGCCGCGCAGATTAATGTTTCTGGCATAGATGAAGGTTACCCAAATGTCTGTTTACGGCGGCGCAACGCGATACTTTGCAGCAGGCCAATCGCCGCGAAGGTGATCAGGGTGAAGCTGCCGCCATATGAAATGAATGGCAAGGGAATGCCAGTCACTGGCATGATGCTCATATTCATGCCGATGTTGACCAGAATGTGACAGAAGAACACGGCCGTGATGCCGACCGCCAGTAGCCTGCCAAAGCTATCGCGGGCGGTACGCGCAACGGTGATTCCCTGCCAGAGCAGGATACACTCGAACAGAATCAGCAGCGAGCCGCCCACGAAGCCTAACTCCTCGCCAGCCGAGGCGAAAATGAAATCGGTGTAGGCCACTGGCAGCGTCAGGCTCTGGGTCAGCGGCCCAGCCAGCCAGCCCTGGCCGGTCAGGCCGCCGCCGCCGATTGCCGCCAGCGACTGGAGGATATTCCAGGCGTCGCCCTGGCCGGTTGGGTCATACTTCTCGGCGTCGAGAAACACCAGCAGCCGTGTGCGTTGCTCGTCGTCCAGTGCACTCGTCCAGCCGACAATGCCGATCGGAATGGCCAGCGCCAGCACCAGCGCGATCTGCCAAATACGAATGCCCGCCGTCCAAGCCATGGTCGCCCAGACGGCGGCGATCACAAACGAAGTGCCGAAATCAGGCTGAATAAATACCAGGATCAGCGGGACACCGGCCAGCAGCAGCCCACCAAACTGAGAGCTGATCGAACCTGCGCGCTGCTCGTCGCGCGACCAGAAAGCCGCCAGCGCTATCACAATCAGGATTTTAGCGATCTCCGAGGGCTGAAGCGAGCGCACGCCGAACTCAATCCAGCTCTGCGCGCCGCCGCGCACACTGCCTTGCAGCAACACCAGGGCCAACAGCGCGAGTGCAAACATATACAGCGGCCAGGCCCACGATTGCAGCAGGTGGTAATCGACCGCTGTTAGTGCGATCATCACGCCCGCACCGACGGCAAGGTTCGCCACATGGCGCGCAAAGTAGCCATAGGCGTACTCACCATCGCCAATATACACGCCGTTGGCCGTGGCGCTGTACACCAGCGCAAGGCTGAAGCCGGTCAGCACCAGCACGCAGCCAAGCAGAAAAAAGTTGAAATCGCGCCAGGTTCGAATCATACAAGCCTCCGGCGGGAATTATACCATTTTTCGCTGGCGCTAGGCCTGCCTGTGTGCTGTAAACGGCGTTGGGGCACGGCACGCGGCCATGCAAATAGCCCGGCGCTGAAGCGCCGGGAACGTCGGGGCCACGGTCGCAGTGCCTAGGGGGCTGTTTTCGAGGCTTGGCCAGTCACCAGATCATTGATCAGATCGACAAGTGTATCGATATTAAATGGCTTGTGGAGGAAATGCTGCACAGTTCCATCTTCAGGTAGGCCTGCTGCACTCATGAGAATGACTGGAATACCACGTAGGCGAATATCTGCCCGCAGCTTGTGCAGCAACTCAAGCCCATTCATTTTGGGCATCATAATATCAGAGATGATCAGCGCCGGTGGTTCTGTTTCCTCTTGGAGCAGATCAAGTGCTTCGTGGCCATTCGTAGCAACCAGGCATGTATACCCAAGGTCATCTACAATGTTTGCTATCATCTCAAGCAGCGCGTCCTCGTCGTCAACAATCAACACCCGATTCATGCGGAAATATCCCCCACAAATGTATGTGGCAGCAATACATAACGATTTGCAAGAAATATGCCGCGCCTAGGGAAGCTAGCGCCCCTGCGTTGCGTTGCTTCGACTCAGACCGCAGGCTGTAGTGTTGGGCGGTCAAGTGGGCCAGCAACAGCCGCCGCCCCGCAGACGCGATCCGCGATCGGCGCGAGCAGCAGTCGATCGTAGCCGAGATGCTCGGCCACAACGATGTTCATTTGTGGGTGGTGTTCGTTCGCCTGACTGAACAGCTGCGGTAAATCCTTGGCGACATGGTTGCCTAGTTGCAAGAAGTATGGCACCGCAAGCGTGTGCTGGAGGCCGATCTGCGCAAAATCACCAACCGCCTCGCCGATGCTGGGCCGATTCAAATCCATGAAACAGACCGTCACAGCCGCGTAGCGGCTTGAAGCGCGAATCCGCTCGGCTACGGCGTAGATCGGGCGGTTACTCTCAGGCTCGGGGCTGCCGTGTGCGACCAGCAGCAAGCCTGTGCGCTGCGCAGTGTGCAGTGGTTGCCAGGTGTCGGTGGCGATACACAGCCGATTCACCGCTGGGTCGCGTAGCTGCGGGAATGCATGCAGGTAGTCGGCTTCCAGCGCGCGCTGCATGACCAAGTGGGCTAGCGCCGGGTGGTCGCCCAGCGCTTCAGTTTGGCGAATACTTACAGCGGGGTATTGCGCGCGGCAGCTCTGTAATTGCTGTGGCAGCGCCTGCTTGACAAACCAGCCCGCAACCAGGAAATACGGCACAACCACGATTTCCCGCGCGCCGCGCGCCACGCAGCGAGCAACACCTTCGGCAACTGAAGGCCGGCTGTAGTTAAGGAACGCCGCCTGTGTGATCGGCGCGACCCCTGACGCGCGCAGCCGCGCCGCCAGCCTGATCATCGCCGCCCCGGAGGCCCGACGCAGGCTGCCGTGGCCAACCAGCAGCACGGCGGTATACTGCGGGCTGTGCTGATTTGAAACAGGGCTGGGGGTGCGAAGCGCTTGGTTCATGGCTGGCTCAGATTGTGCGGTGATTTCGATACTGCGTATTGTACTCCAGTTGTCAATGGCTTGCACACCCCTGCGCGGGCATACCGAAAGGTAACCACGAAGACGCGAAGACGCGAAGGTCGGAAAGTTTTACAGGAAAGCTTTGTGTCTTCGCGTCTTCGTGGTTATGCAAGAGCTGGTTCTTACACTACTTCGGAGTAGAGCGCCTCGGGCTGCGGCTGCCGGTCGAACCAGTTGAGCGTGTCACGCAGGCCGACGACCTCGCCGACCACGATGGTTGCCGGTGAACGCAGGCCGCTGGCGCTAACTGCGGCGGCAATGTTGCCGAGCGTGCCCACCACCGTGCGCTGCTCGGCCAGGCTGCCCTGGCTGATTACGGCGATGGCGGTATCGGCTGGGCGACCGTGCGCCATAAGCCGTTGGGCGATCAGCTTCAGCTGGCCAAGGCCCATCAGAAACACCAGCGTATCGGCACCTTGGGCCAGCGCCTGCCAGTGAATGCGGGTTTCGACACGCGAAGGATCCTCATGACCAGTGATGATCGCCACCGACGAGGCCAGTTCGCGGTGTGTCACGGGAATGCCAGCATACGCCGGCACGCCGATCGCCGAGGAAATACCCGGTACGATCTCCCACGCGATTCCCGCGTTGTTGAGTGCCTCGGCTTCCTCGCCGCCGCGCCCAAATACAAACGGGTCGCCGCCCTTCAGCCGCACGACTTGGCGGCCCGCGCGAGCGTGCGCGATCAGGGTGCTGCAAATCCAGCCCTGATCAGCCGAGCGCTCGCCGCCGCGCTTGCCCGCCGCGATCAGCTCGGCCCCAGGCCTGCATTCGGCCAGCAACGCCCGATTGACCAGCGCGTCATACACAATCACATCGGCGGCGCGCAGCCGTCGCAGCCCCTTGACTGTGATCAGATCAGGATCGCCAGGGCCAGCACCAACCAGTGAGACAAAGCCGAATGCTTGCATATACGCCTCCCCAACACCATTAGGAATTTCGCTCAAGGAGTCTTTTTCGCCTGCGGCAGCATGGAAATCTAACTTTTTTGTTTCGTTTTTGGTGCAAAGCACCAAAAAACGAAACAATTATTCGTTATTTCCTAATTTTTTCTCAGCAGTTTTTTGCGCTGTAGCGCAAAAAACTGCTGAGAAAAGAGTAGATTTTGGTAGCAAGTGAAGGTCGTGAACTACCTGCCGTCGCGCAGCTCGCGTAGCTCGGCCAGCAGCAGGGCGTACTCAGGGCCATA
Organism: Roseiflexaceae bacterium; assembly: GCA_014381165.1. Lineage (GTDB taxonomy): Bacteria > Chloroflexota > Chloroflexia > Chloroflexales > Roseiflexaceae > JACMIM01. The sequence goes on along the minus strand of JACMIM010000698.1, from coordinate 754 downwards.
CTGCGCTTCTAGCTCACGGCGGATGGTCGCAGCCAAGGCCGGACTTGCGCCGCATGTCGTCACCGCCAGCACAAGATCGCCGCGCCGCACCGTCGCTGTCGTGGTAAAGTTGCCCTCTTTTGGCGCGTCGGCGACGTTCAGCAAAATGCCAAGCTGCCTGGCCTCGGCGGCGACACACGCATTGACTGCCCGATCGTCGGTCGCGGCGAGCGCGAGTGCCGCACCAATCAGATCGCCCTCGACATACACACGCGGCAGCCAGGCGAGCGCGCCAGCCTGCTCCAATGCGTGAAGTCGGCTCGTCAAACGTGGGCTGATCACATGTGGATACGCCCCGCCCTCGATCAAGCCGACGACCTTGCGCTCGGCTACCGCGCCGCCGCCAATGACGACCACGCGCACACAATCTAGCTCGGTTAACAGCAGCGGATAGGCAGGCATTTGCTTGTATGTTTCCACAGCGGTGCGGCCCGCGCAGACGGGCTTCGTAACCCCAGCCAGCGGCTTCAGCCGCGCGGCTGCCTTCAAGGACGATTATAAGTTACTTGACAAAGCAAGTCAACTATATTAGGATTGCGCCATCGACAACAGTTTGTTCTTGCGCTGATGCACGAACCTTGCTAGCCTCTGCTGGCCGGGTTCGTCTGCTGAAAGGCTCGGCAATTGCCATGGTAGCGGGTGATATATATCCAGCAGCGTTCGCAGGCGCAGATATCGACACGCTCAACGTGCGCTTTCGCAGCGCACCGGCGGA
>JACMIM010000087.1 GCA_014381165.1 Roseiflexaceae bacterium | reverse complement strand
TCGACGATGTCGTAGGGCTGCACAGCGTCCTCAGCTGCAGTTCGCCGCCCGCCCCAAACGCGGTCGACGCGGTGGATGTCGCGTATGATGGCGACCGCTGCGGCACGCGGACCGCCCGGTGCGGGCGGTGGCCAGCCGCTGCCAATGTACAGGCAACCACCCCCCATGAAGATAATGAGCAGCGCCGCCAGCCAGTCGCTGCGCCATCTCACCCACAGGAACAGCAGTGCCAGCCACAGGGCGATGCCGAGGATATACGGCAGCAGCGGGCGTACACTCGCGATCAGGGTTCCGAGCGGCGGCTGCTCGGTAAGCCGTGCGAAGCCGTTGTTTGGCAGCCCGTTCAGTGCGGAAAGGGATACGTAGCGTAGCCCCACGTCGTCACCAACCTGAAGCCTGTCGTACAGCTCCGGCTCCACCGTAATCAACGCACCCCATTCGGCAGCCGTCACGTCATCGATAATGGACGACGATCTGGTGCGCGCCTCGATCTGTAATTGGCGGTTCCAGATGCCCGCCTGCACGGAAATGCGTTCGTGCCGGGCCACGACAACACCCCGCACACTCACACCCGACACTTCGATAGCGATTGCCGGGCCGACCAGCAGCGCCAGCAGCAGCATGAAGAACATGGAGCCGACGGTAGTGCTGACACATGAGCCAAGTCTGCGCATCAGTACCTCTCGTTCACGAGCAACGTCGAGTGATTCGTGATGGTACCACACATGCGGCCCCACCTCAATACAGCACGGCTGAGTGACGAAGCGTGCTGTATTGGCGTAGGTACGTTGCTGTTTAGGTAATTTCGCCGTTGTTTCTCCTGCCTGCTTCGAAGATACTAGCATCTGTTCGATTGTGAACACAACGGCTAAGAAACTACGCAAAGGTTTGGAGCCATGGTACAACCGCAGCAGTTCATGTTGGCCATTGGGCTATTGCTCGTCTGCGCTTGTGCGAGCAATGTTCCTACGGTTGATACTGCGTCCACCACGGCGGTACCTCAGCGACCAAACGCTCAGCCCGCGCCGAAGCCTGTATCTACCGGCAACATACAGCCATCAAATGGTATAACGGCACGCGGCACGCTCATTTGGCTGGATGAGGTGCTACGAAATGATGCGGTGTCGATCAGGATAAGCGGGCTGGCCGAGCCACCAGGTGGCCAGCAGTTCACCGCCTGGCTTGCTGGGGTTGGTGGCGACCTTGCACTCGGTACGCTCCAGATGACGCCAAGCGCTGCCACGCTGACCTACATTTCGCCAACATCCGCCAACCTGTTGCGCAGCTATGATCAGGTTGTGATCACGAGTTCGCCCGGTGGCGAAGTTGCGCCTGATCCGGCCACCGTGGTGTTCCAGGGAGCGCTGCCGGCGGACATGCTGGCAGAAATCCAAATGCTGTTGGCGACCGCCGAAGGCACGCCAGGGTCGATCGGCATTGCGCTGGGACTCCGTCAGGAAAGCGACGAACTCCTGCGCCACGCGCAATTGTTGCGAGAAGCCCACGCAGCAGGCGACCTGCCGCTTGTCAAACAGCATGCTGAACAACTGCTCAACCTTGTTCACGGCACAGCCGCGCGCGACTACAATGGCGATGGCCGCGTCCTGAATCCTGGTGATGGCGTTGGGCTGCTGCCTAATGGCAACCAGGACGGCTATATCACACGCTTGGTGGATGCCGCGCGTCGCATCGCGGCCTTGCCGTCGCTTACGCCCGACGCACGCTTGCACGCGGAAAACATGCAGATCGCCGGCGAAAACACCCGGCAGCGCGTGATCGAGATCGATGAGCGCGCAAGCCGCATCACACAAGCCAATCAGCTTGTCGCCATCGAACCCGAGGTACCAGCGCTGGTTAGCTTGGCGGAACAGCTGATCACTGGTGTTGACGCCAATTCGAATGCGCAGATCGAGCCAATCGTTGGCGAAGCCGGCGTGCTCGCTGCCTATCAGCAGGCGCAGGCGCTGGCGACGCTGCCGCTTGTTCCCACGCCCCTGGCGCAACCAACCGCCGCGCAATTGGGCGAGGTCGTGGTTTTGATGAAAGACTTCGTATTTGAACCACAGGAAGTTCGTGTCAAAGCAGGCACAACGATTGTTTGGTCGAATGTTGGTGTGAAGCCGCATTCCGCGACTGCTGTGGATACAGCATTCAACACCAGCCTGTTTGCGTTTGGCGAGACACGCAGCGTGACCCTGACCACACCGGGCACATTCTTCTACTATTGCGAGACCCACAGCACGCCCGACGCCACAGAAGGAATGATCGGCAGCATTATTGTTGAGCCATAAGCACAAAACCATGCAGAAACCTAACATATCGCAACCAGCGCAGCAACCGGTCTCCTCGCCCGAACACCTCGATCAGCTGTTGCGCGTCACAACGCTGCCTGGCTGGGTTGCACTGGGCGCGCTGAGTGCGCTTTTGCTGGCGGCCATTATTTGGGGTGTTGCCGGCACGATCGCGACAACGGTTACTGGCGACACTATTTTGCTGCGTGGTGGACGTGTCTATGGTGTTATCGCGCCGGTTGCAGGCGAGATCAGCGGTGTGTTTGTGAAGGTGGGTGATCTTGTTACCGAAGGTCAAGTGGTTGCTATCATGACGCCGCCGAATAGCCTTGATAGCGCGCAGATCACCCGTATTGCCAGCTCATACACCGGCCGTGTTGTCGAACTTCGTGCCGAACGAGGCAGCATTGTTGTCCCCAGCGACACGCTGATGAGTTTGGAAGCAACCGATCTTCCGCTGGAGGCGATCGTGTATTTGCCGCCCGCCGCGAGTGCAAATGTCCGCCCGGGCATGGACGTGCAGGTGCTACCGGCCAATGTTGCCAAAGAAGAATATGGGTTTCTACGCGGCCAAGTCACTTCCGTCGCCGCGTTTCCCTCGACATCGCGTGGCATGGCGCTCACGATCGCCCACGAGGAACTCGTCGATCAGTTCATGGTAAACGGCCCACCGGTGGAGGTGCGGGTTGCGCTTCTCGCAGACACAACCCCAAGTGGCTATCGTTGGTCGTATGCGGCTGGCCCGCCGTTTGAGATTCGCAGTGGCGTGCTTGGCCGCGCGCAGATCACCTTGGAAGAACAACGGCCAATTGGCTTTGTCCTGCCGGTGCTGCGATGAGCCATGTGCTTTCTTCGACCCGCGCCCCACGGCCTGGTGCGGCACGCAAACAAACGCCGACGATATTTCAGGCTGAAGCTGCTGAAAGCGGGGCGGCGGCATTAGCGATCATGCTTGGCTACTATGGGCGCTTCGTTCAGCTCGAGGAGCTGCGCGAGGCCTGCGGGGTTTCGCGCGCTGGCACCACTACCAGCGCGATCATTGCGGCTGCGCAGACCTATGGATTGCAAGCGACCGAGCGCGTCGTCGAAATCG
>JACMIM010000697.1 GCA_014381165.1 Roseiflexaceae bacterium | reverse complement strand
CATCGCGCCGGGCAACCAGCTGCTTGTTCACACCACTGTCGATCGTGGGTAGTGCAATACTTTGTACAGCGGTTCCACCAGTGGTGGTGAACTCGTCCAGAAACACGGCAGCGGTTTCAGTGAGACCGACGGTCGTGCCATCTCCAACTCGGTACACCACAATATTGCCCTCGGCGAACGCCGCAGCGCGTACTAGGGTTTGTGGCAGCACGAGCAACGCTACAAGCGCAATCATGGCCACGATCAGCAGCCCCATGGGCAGACGAGTCAACAGGCTTTTCATGAACTAACTCCTTGTAAACAGGATTCCATTATCCTCGAGCACAGCATGATTCATCATACCCCCCCCTTTGTCAAGGCAGCGTGGCAATCTTCAGACTGCATCAGCCTGTTTTCAAAGCACATGTAAGAACAGGGCCTGACAATCTTGTTATACATACATTCCTGATTGTTCATAAGCTGCCAGGCAACAGAAACTAAACGAAAGGATACGTTGCTTGACGGAGCTGCGTCAAATAGTTGTTTTGGGGCTAGGGCAGTGAGTAGAATGTTATGCGCTACCCAACGTAGTGTTCACGCTATGCTCATTCTGATTCTGTACTATTAACCATGGCCCCTAACGGCCACCTCTTGCTATTTCATAGTCGCTACAATGATTTGAGGAGCCTCGTATGGTCTTACAACGGTTCGTTTCCGCACGGCTGGCGCTCATGGTGCTGATCATGTGCATGCTCTGGTTGCCTGGTATCGCGCGTGGCGCAACGCCAATGCCCTTCGCAGGGCAAGCTACACTGCGTCCTGCCGCTATCGATGGCCCTTCAATCGCCATTCAGAATCTTGACGGTGTGCCCTATAACGATCGCCTGGTGTTCCAGCGTATCAACTGCTGCACTGAGGCAGGGCTGCACAACGAGGTGACGATACGTCTATCGAACACTGGTACAGCCACGCTGGCTGTGCAAAGCATTACTATTAGCGGTGGTGACGTAGCTTCATTCCGCCTCAATAATGCCGACAGACAGCCGTTTACGCTTGAGCCGAATGTTTCCCGCGATGTGCCAGTTAAATTCGTCCGCGGCAGCAACGGCTACATCAAGAGTCTGCGCCAATCTACGCTGCTGATTCGATCGAACGATCCTGTTCAGCCAACGCTGGCTGTCGAGCTCGCCGGCTATAACATGAGCAACCCCGATGGGGCGAACGAGCCGGACCTCCAAGAAATCCTTAGCACATTCGGCTATAGCACCCAGATATCGTATCCTGGACAAAACTTCTTTACCGAAAAAGGTGCCTACACCGCTCTCGGCGAAGAAGTGCTGTCGGCGTTCTGGTTGCGCGCCGACGGCGCCCTGCCAGTGTATGCACGCCAATTGGCGGCGCTACACGGCTGCTGCACCGACGGCCAGGCTGCCGCGTTCAGAATTACCGGCGCAGGCGGCGGCACCTTCACGCACACGGGTATCGACGGCCAAACCTTTCTGCCACGCCTGATGGGTTCTGCTACTGCACCTGCCGAGATCACGATCAACCCGAGTACGACGGTGCCCTTCGAAGTACAAAGTGCTGGCTTCAGCAGCAAGCGCGGCGCGCTCGGCCAGCCACACGCGATTCGCTTTTGGCCCGCGCGCGACCGCAGCGGCGCGCTCATTCTCAACACCTATATCGTGGGGCAGGATTACGCTGGCAACAGCGGAGCCAACTTCGATTATCAGGACAATGTCTACCTGGTGACAAATATTCGCCCCGCCGATACTACGGCAGTCGATCCGAACAAGGCTGGATCCGCCCCTGGTGCGGCAACTGTGCTCGAGTTCGACCAGACCAGCTACCCCGGCACGCTGGTCGACAAGGACAACGAGGCGATTGGCTTTCCCACCATACAGCGTAACAAGAACGATATCAAGTACCCGCAGAACACGCCGACGAACTCCTATGACAAAACGCTGCTTGATCTGGACACCAACGGCCAGGGCACGCTCAACGTCACGTCGGCGGCAGGTAACAATACCAACGCCGATAACGTCCTCGTCAACGGACTTTGTCTGCCCTTCGACGGGCGCGGCGGTACCTTTGCCGTGACCACACGTCTGGTTGGGCCACTTACTGGGCTAACGACAGCGTATCAGCAGGCCGGGTTGATGTTCGGCCCCGACCAATTCAACCATATCAAGCTGACCGCCGGCGTGCAAGTTACCGGCCCGACACCGGGCAAGCCCTGGATTCAGTTTTCACAAGAGCTAGGCGATGTATCGAACCCGGTCAGCCAGCTCGTCTCGCTTCCAGTAGCCACATCCATTACAGCTTTAGACCTTCAACTGGTGGCCGACCCGGTGGCGAAAACGGTGCAGGCGCTGTACCGTGTCAATGATGGTATCTGGGTGACACTGCCACTACGCGCTACCTTAAGTAACCCTGTCGCGAGTCGCTTCTTCGACGCCCGAGCTAACGGTTGTATTATAACAACCAACAAGAATACCACGCCGATTACCACCGCCGTCGATCGCTTTGCCATCACGCCATTTGCCCAGCAAGCAGGCGGCCCAACTGTGAGTGCTGGCCCCGACCAGTATGTAGCCACCGGTGCCAGTGTTACGCTAACTGGCGTGGCTGATGCTGATGGCGCTCCGCTGATCGGTACCTGGCAGCAAGTTGGCGGCAACAGGCCGGTGGTGCTCAACGGCACAGGCAATACGCGCAGCTTCGCCGCGCCCACTTCGTCTACCACGCTGACCTTTGCCTTCGCCGCCACCGACAGCCAGAGCCGCACGGCGACAGCTAGCGTGACGATCACGGTGGGCAACGCGGCTGTAGCTGGCCTCAAGGCGAGTGCTAGCACGCCAGTGACACTGGGTACCGCCACCACCTTTGTCGCAAGTGTGGTATCTGGTGCGGCTCCGCTCAGCTACCAGTGGACATTCGGCGACGGTTCGCCAGCTGTTGTGGGCGGCCCGACGATCAGCCACACCTACGCGACCGTTGGCAGCTACCAGGCCAGCGTGACCGCGAGCAATGCGGCGAATAGTGCCACCGCGAGTACCACGGCGGTGGTGCAAACGCCGGTGCCATCCTTTGCCTTCCGTTACAACGTCGGCGGCCCCACGGTGACTACGCCCGACACGCTGACATGGACGAGTGACGCTGGGTTGTTCGTGCCCGCTAACACTATCGCCGAGCAGCGTGGCGCTGGCATCCCGCCAATTGCGGGCACCGAGAACGACGTAATCTACCAGACGTACCGTGGGAGAGTGCCGAACCTGCCGTCGTCTAGCCAGGTGATCACCTTTGAGATTCCGCTCAACACGCAGCTTGGAATTCCCGCAGATACGCAAGTTGTTGCCGATGTGCGCCTGCACTTCGCCGAGCTGTACTGGGGTGGTTCAACGCCGAATTCGGGAGGGTTCGGGCCGGGCAAGCGCGTGTTCGACATCTCGCTCGAAGGCACCCGAGTCTTTGATGACTTCGATATCATCGCCGCTGTTGGCGCGGCCGAGACAGCGCTAGTCCAGCCGTTTAATAGCATCAAGGTTGTGGATGGCAAGCTCACGCTCGTGCTCAAAGCCGAGCAAGATTACATATCGCTTGCGGCAATCGAGGTGTTGAGTGCGGCGGGCGGGCCTGTCGTCGATGCGGGAACCGACCAAGCAACGCAGATTGGTGCGTTGGTAGCCTTGAACGGAAGTGTGACCAATGGCGTCGCACCGCTGGCCTACAGCTGGACACAGATTGGCGGGCCGCAGGCGATCCTAACCGGCAACGGCAATGCACGCAGCTTTGCCCCAACCATCAGCGGCGACTACGTTTTCACGCTCGCTGTAACCGATGCAAGCGGGCGCAGCAGCAGCGACAGCGTTGCCGTCTTGGTGGCTAACCCAACGGTAGCAGCAGCCAACCGCCTGCCACTGGCGAACGCAGGGCCGGATCAAAGCGTGGAAACTAACACGCCTGTAACCCTGACTGGAGCCGGCAGTGATCCAGATGGCGATGTGTTGACTTATAGCTGGGTACAAAGCGATGGCGCTCCTCTCACGTTGGTTGGCAACGGCAGCGAGCGCACCTTTACGCCAACAAGTAGCGGTTCGTATGGCTTCATACTCACCGTCACCGATCCTAAAGGCTTGAGCGCCAGCGACAGCGTGACGATTGTGGCGACCGAGCCACCACCGCCGCCGAACCAGGCTCCTGCTGCCTCGGCTGGCCTGGATCAGCAGGTCGAGGCTGGCAGTCTGGTTACGATCGCAGGGCTGGGCAGCGACCCCGACGACGACCTGCTAACCTTCGACTGGGTGCAGAGCGGCGGACCACTGGTGGCGCTGGCGGGAAGCGCGGAGGTTCGCACCTTCACGCCAACCGTTGGCGGCGTGTACACCTTCACACTTACAATTGCAGACCCAGCAGGGTTGAGCGACAACGACGACGTGCGAGTGACTGTAACCGAGGCACCTACACCGACTGAGCCAGTGCCAGTGAATAATCCACCAGTTGCCAACGCGGGAATTGACCAGTCGGTGCAGACGGGCAGCAGCGTGGCGCTGACTGGTGCGGGGAGTAGCGACCCCGACGGCGACGTGCTGACGTTCAGTTGGCAGCAAATCGGTGGGCCAACAGTTATGCTCAACGACGCCCGGCTCGCTCAGCCGAGCTTCACGGCACCCAGCGAGCCAACGGTGCTCACCTTCAGCCTGATCGTCGCCGATACCAAGGGCGTGGCGAGCGTGGCGGACACAGTGCAAGTCGCCGTCACGGCGGCGACGACGACGACAACGTACCGGCTATCTTTGCCGCTGCTCACCACGTCCACCCGCTAGTTGGGCGTTGGGTCTAGAAACGCGAGCGGCGCGGGAACAACCGTCCCGCGCCGCGCGCGTTTATAATAGTTTGTGGCAGTTACTAGCGTGCCTCGGGTCCCGCCGCGTAGTTCTGGCCGACTTCCGCCGCGCTCAAGGCGCGGTCGTAGAGTGCCACCAGGTGGTAGCTACCGCGCCAGCCACGCCCGCGCGTCAGCTCGCCCGCCAGGATCAGCGGGTAGCTTGCGTTCCAGTTGTCGAGCGTGCCGCTCGCCTGCGCCTGCGTCACCTGCACGCCATTCACATACAGCCGCACAACACCATCGGCTGCGATGGTGCAGACTAGATGGGTCAGGGTGGGTTGCAGGCTTCCCGAGGGACTGAACACTTCCTGACCACTGTTAGGAGTGGTGGTGGTACGCAAGCGCAAACTGGCGATGGTACTGTCGCTTTGGTTGAACACGCCCTGGGCCAGTGTCAGGTTGCGTACTGTGGCATTGGGCGAGATAGTCAGGATGCGCGCCGAGTACTGCTTGATGTCGGCGGGCGTGACCCAGGCTTCAACCGTCACGGCGTCGCTGGTTTTGGCGGCGGGGGTTAGTGCATAGTCCGGGCCGTTGGAGACGATCGTGGTG
>JACMIM010000696.1 GCA_014381165.1 Roseiflexaceae bacterium | reverse complement strand
GACCGCGCCGCTCGCCGCCGCGCCGGTTGTGGAGGGCACGAGTGGCCAGCTACCCGTTACGCCAATGCGCGTACCCCCATCGGCGCAGCCTGCGACTGCAGGCACTTCGCTCGAAATTGTGCTGCTGCTTGGCGGCATGGGCTTGCTGATTGGAGCCGTGCTGGTGCTGCGAAGAAGGCTGTAGCCGATGAAGCAGCTGCAGCTTGTTTACCTGCGCGCCCGGCTGCCTACGGTTGCCACGGGCGCGGCGCTCTTGCTTTGTGCGACACCTAGGCTGGCCCGCGCTGCGCCTGCCTGCACGGCCACCGATGCCTACGACAATGTCGGCTGCCAGCTCGACGTAGCGCAATATGATGCGTTGGAAGGCATTGCTGCGGGACTTTGGCTGCTTGTGCAGCTGCTGCTGAGTGCGGCCTACTGGATGGACGCGCTGCGGGTGCAGCTGACGACCACAGTATTCGCCAGTGCGTTCGCGACAGTCCAAACGACGATTGGCCCGCTGATTGGCCCGTTTGCAGTTCTTGCACTCGTGCTGCTTGCGATCAGCCTGATCCTGCTGCCGGTGACTGGAAGCAGTGGCCCACTCAACATACGCTCGATTTTTCTGTGGGCGATTGCTGGCCCATTGTTGCTCACAGCAGCTGGGCCGCTGTTGGTCGAACTCGAGACGGCGCGCGTCGATATCGGTGGGCTGCTGTTCGCCAGTGTGAGTGGCAGCGGATTTATCAGCGCATCTGGTGCAGGCGACATGCAAACGCCAGTCGCAATCTACCCCAGCGAGGAATGCGGTCGCGATGCCACGGGCGGCTATCTGCTGCCGCGCTACACCGCAACAATCACCCCAACGCTCAATGAGCAAGTGGCAGCGCTGGTATGGGCCGACGCCGAGGATATCCATTGCCCGTGGCAGAGTGGGCTGGATGGCGGCAAGCTGCTGCCTGACAAATTCATGGTTGCGCGCGGCGATGATGGTGCGGGCTATTTCAAAGCGGGCGGTATCAGGGCCGAAGATGCGGGTGGCCGCGTAACCTACCTGGGAACCGCGAAAGAGGGTATCCTGCGGCTCGCGCTGGCTGTGCTTCCCGCCGCAGTCTCGGCATTGAGCGCAATGCTGAACCTTGTGTTCGCCTGCTGCACCATGCTGCTGTTTCTTGCGCTGCCAGTGGGGCTGCTGTTCAGCTTCTTCGAAGCCAACATGGGTTGGTTCTCAGGCCTGGTTCAGCGCGGCGTAGCGATTCTCAAGACCAGCTGGATTATCAGCATTGTGCTGGGCGTCTTTAGCTCGCTGCTGATGTCGGTGGCGGCAAGCGGCGATGCGTTGCGCTTTGTGACGCTCACGCTGATCTGCGGCGTGTTTATCGTCAAGTTTGCGCTTGGTAGCTTTGCACTCTTGTCTGCTTCACTCGAGGCGCTGGCCACAACCGCTGGCGTGCTTACCAGGTCGTCCTCGCCTGAGTTTGTTGGCAACACAGCCAAGCAGCACCTTGGAACTGCACATCGCGCCTTCGCTGCAAGTGACCCTGGCGCGGGCACGCCCAAGCAGTCTGGCAATGGGCATCGTGGGCCTGGCGCAGCGGGCGGGCGCATGCCTGTGCTGGCGCAGCCCGGCGAGGTGGCGGCCTCGATGGGCTGGACTGCTGCCAACGGTAAGCTACCCAGCGGTATGCAGGCAGGCCAAGAACGCCACGGCGAACACCACATGCGCGCTGCATCCACTAATACGCAGGGCGCAGTCGACGCACTACGAACAGCTCTGGATGCCCGCGAGGCGGCTGCGCCCACTGCAAACAGCTACGCTGCTGGCACTGGCACGCAGCCTTTGGGCATAGACCTGTTGCTTGGCGAACAGACGTTGGAATCTTCCGTGGGCGCAGCTCAGGCACCTGCGCCACACAGATATAGAACGAATCGCCACGTAGCCAGACCGCGCTCGTTAGCCCGCCCCCAGCTCCGGCCATCACCAGCACGACGAGGGAAACAATCATGAGCGATGCCCAATTCCAGGAGCAGACGGTGATGGCGTGGCGCGACTGGCGGCGCTTTCTCTCGCTACAGCTCCAACTGCTCGACCTGCGCGCCAATCTCGGCGTAGCCTCCAGCGCCGATGCCTTCGAGATTCAAGACAGCGGTGTCGCTCAGGAGCGCACGATCAAAGCGCAGCTGGCCATGATCGCGCCACAGTTGCTTGGAATCTTCGAGCACGCGCTGGCCGAAAAGCGTGCCGCCATGCAAACGGCGCTCGAAGCTGAACAACGCGCGACAAGCCAGGGTCGCTCGGAAATTGTTGCGGCGGACGTGATCGATCGCGCCGCCCTCGCTGCGCTGTTGAGCGATGCCGAAGGCAAGCAAACACATGGTATCGGGGCGGTGCCGCTTGCCGACGGCTGGTACGAAGTCGATCAGGATCAGATCGACGTGCTACCGGACGACGCGCGCTACAAGTTGCGTGCGCCCCGCAAACTCGGCCCAGGCCGTATCGCGCTCGGTGCTGCGATTACGCTTCTCGGAGCCGCCGCGCTCTGGCTGGCGCTGCCACAGCCAGAAGTGGCGGCCCAACCAAGCGCCGCAGTATTGCTCGATAATCAGCCAGTTATTCCCTGGCAACTCCAAACGCTGGAGCTGACTAGCGCTGGGGCCACCCGCACTTACGCGGTAGTCTCGACCGGGGCTGCTAACCCAGGCGACGCCGCGCAGTGGCAGAAAGATTTGTGGCCACTGACCCTGTGTATTCCTGAGCAAGGCGCTCCGCTCATCGAGGGTGCAACCGTGCGTGGCGATGCCGCCACTGCGGCCCGCGTCTACGCGCCAGCGGTCGGCGCAGCACGCGACCTGATCATCCGTAGCTGTGGCGGTGAGCTGCTGTTCGCAGGAATGCTGACTGACACAACCCTAACGCCGCCGCTCGTGCTCGGCGTGAGTGCGACCCTCCCGGATGGGCAATCGGTAGCTGCGCTTGCAATCATGGCGCTTGGTGCCAGCAGCCAGCCCGATCTGCCGCCCGGCTTGGTTCAGGTGGTCGTGCGGGTCAAGGGCGATCAGGCCGCGCTGTCTGGACGAACGACAGCGCTGCGTATGCCGGACGGCGAGGATATCCAGCCGAGTTCTGTTACCAGCGAAGGCGCGCAGGTGCTGTTCCACTACCTCGTGCCGGCATTCACCGCGCAGTTGGCCGCCGTGCAATGGCGCATCGGCGACCCCGCGACCGGCGTGGTGGCGATCTGGCAGGCGGCGCTGGAGCTGCCTACCACGCGCGCCGACCAGCTCCGCCAAGCGCTCGCGGATGTGCAGCTCGAAGCGCAGCACCGCGCCGATGGCGTGCTGTATATTCGCCTGACCATGCGGGCTGCGCAGCCGCTGCAACTCGCCGAGGCTGATCTACTGCTTGCGCAGGCTGGCCAGGCCCGCCTGATTCCGCCGCTCGACGCGCTGCGCACACCGCTGAAAGCTGGCGAGACACGCACGATCGAGCTGGCCCTTGCTACGCCCAGCGGTCAACTGATGACCATCACCATAGGCGACTTTGCCTTTGAGTGGACGACATAAAAAGGAGCCACGACCGACAGATCATCGCCGCTTCGTTTTCACTTGCGTCATTTTACAAGGAGCATTCTCGTGTCACTACTTCTCGTGTTTTTGGGCGTCTTCTCCACCGGCTTGTACACCCACGCCTTTCAGATCGGCCTGGCCCTGAGCGACCCGCTGTTCTCGATGAGCCTGCTGATGGTCTTCGCCGACCCGGAGCCGCTGGCGAATCTGACTGCCACGATCAACAAATTTGTCAACACCGCCAAGGGCATTGGCCGCCCGGCGGCAGTTCTCAGCTTTATTGTGGTCGCCCTGATGTGGGTGTTCTCTGGCGCACTCCCCGGCATTGTGGGCGAGCACAAAGGCGCGATCACCAAGGTGATCTGTGGCCTTATGCTGCTGAGTCTGGCTCCCGATCTGGCCGCACTGTTTATGCCGGGCGATGGCGCATAGGGCACGGTTCGTGGCGCAGGCGGCGGGTTTCAACCCGCATGCGGCGTGCAAGCCAATAACTCATCATTGTTTCGTTGTTTGGTGCAACGCACCAAACAACGAAACAAAAAAGATAGCTTTTCCATGCTGCCGCAGGCTGAAGTCGCCAACTGCGTAAGTTCTAACCAAGCGAGATTTACCATGTCCTACGACCATATCGAACAGCTCCTTTCACGGCGCGGCGAGAAAGTCGCCGCGTTTCTCACAGTCGAGAACGCAGTCGGCATGGCTGTGTTCGGCCTGCCGTTCTTTCTCATCGACCAAATGCCCATGCTGGTTCGCGCAGCGGCGATTGTGCTCGGCTCGATTCTAGGCTTTCTGCTCACGAACGACACCCAGGGCATGATGTTCTGTGAGCGAATGCTTTGGCGGGTGCGCGGGCTGCTTCGCCCGCTGATGCAGGGTTCAACATTGGCACCGGAGCAACTCCCCGGTGTACGCACCGCCACGACACTGCATCGGGCGGTGCGCCGTGATGAGGCAGTGCGCAAATCGCGCCGCCATCGTGCGGCAGCAGGGCCTGTGGCAGAGCATATCGTGCGCAGGCGTGCAGCTGCGCCAGCCCGTGAGGTGGCCCATGCAGATTCTTCAGCTTGATAGCTTTCCGATCGACCAGGCGCGCGACCTGACGACGGTGGAACAGGCGCTTGGCGCGTGGGCGGCAGGCCGGCCCTACCCCTGGCGGCTGCTGGCCTACTCGCGGCGCTTCGACATGCAGCCGGTCATCGCGGCTACTCAGCAGCGCGTTCGCCGGCTCGCGCCCTTTGCCGAGGCAGCCGCCCCACTGCTGCGCGCCATCCGCGATCAGCACGCCGATGCTCGCGCCCACGGGCAGCCTGCCCAGGCGCTCCAATCACTCGACGCGCCCCAACGCGAGCTGCTCGGCGATGTCGTGCGTGCCGTTCCCCAATTCGCCG
>JACMIM010000086.1 GCA_014381165.1 Roseiflexaceae bacterium | reverse complement strand
CTCGCGAGCCGCCCCGACTCCGCTACACTCCCTCGTAGAATTGCCCCCAGCCGTAGCTCACTATCTCGATTGGAATGCGCGCAAGACCGGCAAAGCCATACATATTGCTCCAAAACGCATCGGTGAGCGGCGTATCCTGCCACAGAATGACCAGCATCAGGATCAGCAGCAGCTGGCCAAAACGGTAAGTGTTCTGGCGCAGATCGAGCGACAGCCAGGGCGCAATGATGCCGAAGCCATCCAAGCTCGGGATGGGCAAGAGGTTGAAGACCAGCGTCGTTACCTGTAAAAAAGCCAGCAGCGCCAGCGCTGGCCAGAAGTACAAGTTCGCCTCGCTGATCCAGCTCATCCAGTCGAACAAGAATGGCCAGATCAACAGCGCGCCGCACAGCAACGTGCCCAGCGGCCCCGCCGCCGAAACAAAGCTCTCCCACCAGCGGCTGCGCAGCGCATGACGGTTGATATACACCGCACCGCCAGGCAGGCCGATTCCGCCGACCAGCATGAACACCAGCGGCAGCAGAATGCTGAGTACTGGGTGCGTGTACTTGATTGGGTTGAGGGTCAGGTAGCCGCTGTAGACCACCGAATCATCGCCGCCGAGGTAGGCCGCCGCTGCGTGGCCAAACTCGTGGATGCACAGCGAGACGACCCAGCCGCATAACACGAACAGCACAGTCAGTGGCTGCACCAACTGTGGCGGCGGGCTGAGGCACAGCCAGGCCCCGCAGCCGATTGCCGCCGCGAGCAGGCCAAGAAAGATCGGGCTGGGCCGCACCAGTGCGTGGAGCGGCACGCGCACCGGCGCAGTGAATTTAGCCGGCTGATCCATCACATGAGCGCGCAGATCGTAGAGCGAGAGCTTGGCGCGCTGGAGCGACTGCGCTGCGGGGCTATCTTCGTCGTAGAGCAGGCCGAGCAACAGATGCAGCGCGTCGATCTGGCGGTGACGCAGGTGCTGGGCCTCTTTCTCGGCGTACAGCACCACCCGGCGCAGCGCGTCGCCGCCAGGCGGTGGGGTTTTCGACACCAGTGCAATGCGCTGGCCACGCAACGCGGCCAGCAGCGCGGCAGTGTCGACACCCAGATCGCGCATGGTGCGCGCGGCGGCTAGGTTCGTTTCCGACAGCAGGGCGATCAGGAGGTGTTCCGGCTCGGTCGAGGCCGCGCCGGTCTGGGCGGCCTCTTGGCTTGCTCGCAGTAGCACACGTTTTGCGGCGGCGTTGGGAATGATGGATGCGATGCTCATAGTTGGTTGATTGTTGGTGTGTGCTTATGTGTTGGGTTTGTCGGCCACACGGATGTGCAGATCGCGCAGCTGGCGCTCGTCCGCCGGTGAGGGCGCGTTGGTCATCAGATCGACCGCCTGCTGGGTTTTGGGAAAGGCCATGACCTCGCGGATAGTCGGCTCCTCGGCCAGAATCATCACGATCCGGTCGATACCAGGGGCGATACCGCCGTGAGGTGGCGCACCATACTCGAACGCTTCGAGCATATGGCCGAACTGCGCCTGCGCGGTTTCGCGGCTGATGCCCAGCAAATCGAACAGCTTCTGCTGCACCTCGCGCTGGAAGATACGGATCGAGCCGCCGCCGGCCTCGTAGCCGTTCAAGATCATGTCATAGGCCTTGGCGCGGCAACGGCCAGGATCGCTGTCCATCAGCACGAGATCCTCGTCTAGTGGCGCGGTGAAGGGGTGGTGAACGGCGTCCCAGCGGCCTTCTTCTTCGTTGAATTCGACCAGTGGAAAATCAGTTACCCAGGCCCAAGCTAGCACATTCTGATCGGCCATGCCCAGGCGGGCGGCCATCTCGCGGCGCAGTTTGTCGAGCACTGCCGCCGCTGCGCTGGGCTTGTCGGCCACGATCAGCAGCATGTCGTCGATCTTGCCACCCATCGTGGCGATGATTGCGGCCATTTCGTCGTTGGAAACCTGCTTGCCGAACGAGGAGCGCACGCTGGCTGGGTCGGTACCCTGCTGGAGCGAAGCCCACAACAGACCGCGCGCGCCAGCCTGCTTGGCCAATTCGACCACCTCGTCGACCTGCTTGCGCGAGTAGCCGCCGATGCCGGGCACGCGAATGCCCTTGACCTGCTGGCCGTTCGCCGCCGCCTCGCCAAACAGCGCAAACTGACTTGTGGCAACCGTCGCGGAAAGATCGACGAGCTCCATGCCATAGCGAAGGTCGGGCTTATCCGAGCCATAGCGCTGCATGGCCTCGGCGTAGGTCAGGCGCGGCCAGGGCGTTGTCAGGCGCTTATGCGGCATCAGTTCACGGCTCAACTCAGTGAACAGCCGCTCGATCAGCGTCAGCACATCTTCCTGATCGACAAACGACATTTCCAGATCGAGCTGGGTGAATTCGGGCTGGCGGTCGGCACGCAAATCCTCATCGCGGAAGCAGCGCGCAATCTGGAAATAACGGTCGTACCCCGCTACCATAAGTAGTTGCTTGAGCTGCTGGGGCGACTGCGGCAGCGCGTAGAATTCGCCGGGGTGAACGCGCGAGGGCACTAGATAATCGCGCGCGCCCTCGGGGGTGGATTTGATCAGAATCGGCGTCTCGATCTCCAGAAAGCTCTCGTCGTCCAGAAAATCACGAATGAACTTGACGACCTTGTGACGCAGGATTAGGTTCTTCTGCATGCGCTCGCGGCGCAAATCGAGATAGCGGTACTTGAGCCGCAGCGCCTCGTCCTCACCACCCTCCTTGGCGATGTACAGCGGCGGAGTTTTGGCCGGGTTGAGCACCTCGGCGCTGCTGGCCACCACCTCGATCTCGCCGGTGGGCAGGTTGGCGTTCTGCGATTCAGGCGGGCGCGTGCGTACCAGACCGCGCAGCTGAAGCACGAACTCCGAGCGGGCTTGGCTGGCGACCGCATGGGCCTCCGGCGCGTTCGTCGAGTCGAAGACCACTTGAGTCAGGCCATAGCGATCGCGTAAATCGATAAAAATTAGTGGCCCGTGGTCGCGGCGGCGGTGAACCCAGCCGGATAGCAGCGTCTCCTGGCCGGCGTGCTCGACCCGTAGCTGGCCACAGGTATGGGTGCGGTACATTCAATTCTCCAAAAAATTCCACTCGCATCGTATCGTATGATACCATAACGCCAGAAGCAAGAACAAAAACACCAAAACATAGAACATAGCCCAATAGCCCGGCGCTTCAGCGCCGGGACGCTTCAGCACCAGAAAGGAGCACACCATGGCAACCCTGGAAACCTTTCTCGAAAGCATCCCAGTCGAGCGTCGCGACGAAATGCAGCGCGTCTGGCAGGCCGTGCAAGCCAGCGCACCAGCAGGTTATCTCGAAACGATCGGGCCGAAGTTCCTGACGCTGACCGCCGATGGCGAGTGGTATGTGGCGCTGGCCAACCAGAAGAACTATATCAGCATCTACCTGATGCCGATCTATGTATTCCCGGAGCTACGCACCAAGCTGTACGCTGGCGGGCGCACGTTCAAGGGTGGCAAGAGCTGCATCAACTTCAAGCGTGCCGACGACTTGCCGCTCGACACAATCGGCGAGATTGTGGCCGCGACCGAGGCCGAGCAGTATGTGGCAACGGTGCGCGCGATTCGTGGCGCACCACGCCCCACCCAGCGCTGATGGACGTTTACTTTTTAATCCGGATAGCCCGCACAGGCGGGCTTTGTAACCCCAGCCAGCGGCTTCAGCCGCGCGGTGTGTCCATGGTAATGTGTCCATGTTCATCAGCGCCGGGGGTCAAGGCCCAGCCGTATTGGCCAGTACCAGCTGGACATATGCCGCTGCGCCCTCGGGGCGCAGGTGCAAGCCATCATCCCAGAAGAGGCCGGGATTGTCGACACTCGCGCCGTGCCAGTCCAGCAGCACCGCGTTGGAATGGTTGCCCATGCGGTTCCAGAGCAGCCCGTTATTTGGTTCCTGCCACCAGCGCGGCAGCTTGTAGGTTAGCACCAGCACGCGCGGCACATCGGCCAGCGTGCCCATGAGCGCGTCGAACTGCGCCTCGCTGATCGGCCCGTTGTTGCCGAGATGGACGACCACAATCTCGCCAAGCGCGCCGTTATCGCGCCGCCAGGCCAGGTTGGCAATGCCCTCGTCCACCGTGCGGCTAACGGCCGCATCAACCTCGATATTGCCATACGCGCTGACGAACTGCTGCGCAGCCCCCAGCATGACCGAATCGCCAATGGCCAGGATGCGCGGCAGCGGCGTCGGCTCAGGCGGCGGCGCGGGTGTGGCCGTTGGTTCAGCGGTTGCTGTGGCGGCGGGCGTGGGTGTTGGCAGAAGCGCCGCCGGCTCGGGAGCAGGACTTGGCGCGGGCGTCGCCGAGGACACAAGCGTTGGTGTGAAGGTCGGGAGGACGCTTGGTGTGGGGGCACTCGAAAGCAGAACGGCCGACTGCGCAAGATATGGCGGCGGCGGCGGTGCTTCGGCGCGGGCCACCTGCCAGCCGAGGATCGCAAGAAAGACCGCCAGCGTCGCTGCCGCACCGCTCACGTAGGTCAGAGCATTCCAACGAGCTGGGCCGCTGGTCGCTCGGAAGCGTTGCCACCAACGCGCGTCGGCCCGTTCGCGGAAGGGACGCTCAATCAGCTGGAATGAGATCTCGGCCAGCATGAGCGTCAGCGCCAGGCGCAGCGCCAGCAGCGGCAGGCCCGCCAGCGGCAGGTCGAGCTGTGGGCGGGAAAGCATATACACCGGCCAGTGCCAGAGATAGATACTGTAGGAGCGCAGCCCCAGCCAGCGCAGCGGGGCCAGGCCAAGCAGTGCTGGCAGCGCCCGCGCCTGCGGGTGAGCCACGCCAGCGATCAGCGTGGCCGACAGCAGCGCCACCCATAGCAGGCCGCCGCGATACAGGCGCGGGTCGAAGGCTTGCGCCTGCCAGGCTAGCCAGCACAATATGGTCAGCGCCAGTATGCCGGCAGCGTCGAGCAGCCACATTTCGAGCTGGGCCATGCGCGGAAGCAGGCCGTGCCGCCAGACGCAGGCCAGCGCCGCGCCGACCAGAAAGCCCGCCGCCCGCGTGTCGGTGCCGTAGTAGACCCGCGTTGGGTCAAGGCCGGGCTGGTACTGCGCCATCAGCGCCGTAGAAAGCAGTGCGCCGCCAAGCAGCAGTAACGCCAGGCCAGGCCGGGGGCCGGGGGCTGAGGGCTGAGGGCTGAGGGCTGAGGGCTGAGAGCTGAGGGCTGAATGTGATCTGCGGTAGAGAATTCTTGTTGAGAGGCCCAATAACACGATCAGCAGCGGCGGCCAGAGCAGGTAGAATTGCTCCTCGACCGCCAGCGACCACAAGTGCTGGAGCAGCGAGGGCCGACCAAGTTGCTCGAAATACGAGCGCTGGCCAAAAATCAGATACCAGTTGGTGACATACAATAGCGCCGCCAGCGCATCGCCGCGCAGCCGCGCCAGCTCGCCGTGCAAAAACAGCGCCGCGTAGGCCAGCACGGCAATCATCAGCGCGAACGCTGCCGGCAGCAAGCGGCGCGCCCGACGCAGCCAAAAAGCCCTGAGCGCGATACGCCCAGTCGCGGCATACTCGCCGAGCAGCAGCGCCGTAATCAGGTAGCCGCTGATCACAAAGAACACCTCGACGCCAAGAAACCCACCGCTGGCCCAGCGTAAATCGGCGTGATACAGCAGCACGGCGATCACGGCGAGCGCGCGCAGTCCGTCGAGCCCTGGCAAGAATGGCAAGCGTTTCTGTTGCGGCATAGCAGCTTTATTATACTTCACCGCCCCCGCGTGGCACAACCCGTGCCCTACGGGGACGAGGAACAAAGAACAAAGAATAAGGAACAAAGCGCGTTCCCGGCTCTTCAGTTCCCGGCGCTGAAGCGCCGGGCTATTGGGTTCTCGGTTCTCGGTTCTCGATTCT
>JACMIM010000695.1 GCA_014381165.1 Roseiflexaceae bacterium | reverse complement strand
GCCCAAGAAAGGCCTGGCAGCTTCGGCGCGCCACCCGCGATCGCGCCAGGCACGACGCCCCAGCCGTTGACGGCCGTCGCACGCTCGGTCGGAATTCACCTCGTACTTGCGACCCAGCGCCCAAGCGCCGATGTTGTCACCTCGACGCTCAAGGCCAACCTCGACGCGCGAATCGCCTTTCGCGTTGCATCGAGTACCAATTCGCGCGTCGTGCTTGATGCGAACGGTGCCGAGAATCTACTGGGCCGCGGCGACATGCTGTTCCGCAGGCCCAGCGGTGAAACCATGCGGCTCCAGGCACCATTCATGGACGAGGAGCAGATGCAGGTATACCTCGCAGGCCTTGTTCAGCCGCACGGGTAGATTGAAGTTTGAACACTGTGCCACCAAAAAAGCAATGCTGCACGGTATCAATCAGAATTGCTACAGCAGCGTGCCATGCAGCAGCGTTGCAGCCACGCTGAAGTAGATAACCAGGCCAGTTACGTCGACCAGCGTGGCCACGAATGGTGCCGACGAGGTGGCCGGATCGAGGCCCAGGCGGCGCAGCAGCAGCGGCAGCATCGAGCCGGACAGCGTGCCCCACAGCACCACGCCGACTAGCGAGACGCCGATCGTCAGGCCGACCAGCGGCCAGTGTGGGCCATACGAGCCAAAGGCGGCTTCCCAGCCGGCGATGCGCAGAAAGCCGATCACGCCCAGCATGACGCCCATGGCCAGCCCGCTTACCAGCTCGCGCCGCATGACAAGCCACCAGTCGCGCAGCGTGACCTCGCCTAGCGCCAGCGCGCGAATGACCAGTGTGGCCGCCTGCGAGCCGGAGTTGCCACCGCTAGAAATAATCAGCGGCACGAACAGCGCCAACACCACCGCCCGGCTGATTTCTTCCTCGAAGAAGCCCATCGCCGTGGCCGTCAGCATCTCGCCCAGCATCAGCACCACCAGCCAGCCCGAGCGCTTGCGGATCATGTCGGTCACGCTGATCTGCAAGTATGGCTCTTCCAGCGCCGCCGAGCCGCCGATTTTCTGAAAGTCCTCGGTTGCCTCGCGCTCGGCCACGTCCAGCACATCATCGATCGTAACAATACCGATCAGCACGCCGCCAGTGTCGGTGACTGGCAGCGCCGTGCGGTCTTCGCGCCGAAACGCGGCAACCGCAGCCTCCTGGGCGTCGCTGGCGCGCAAGGCCACCACGCGATTGTCCATAATATCGGCGACCTGTTGGTCGGGCTGGGCCAGCAGAAACTGCCGGATGCTGATGTCGTCGATCAGCTGGCCCTGCGCGTCGATCACATACACATTGTTCAGGGTCTCACTGTTGCGGCCGTAGCGGCGCACATGGGCCAGCGCCTGCGTGATTGTCCAATCGGGGCGCACGCGCACATACTCTGGTGTCATCAGGCGGCCGATGCTGTCCTCGGGGTAGCCAAGCAACTGCACGGCCACAGCGCGCTCCTGAGGCGTCAGCAGCGCCAGCAACTGCTGCGTAACCGTGGCGGGCAGCTCGTCGAGCAGCTCGGTGCGATCGTCGGGGGCCATGGTATTGAGTAGCGCGGCCACATCTTCGCGGGCCATGGTTTTCAGCAGCGGCTCCTGCTGCTCGAATGGCAAATACTCGAATACCTGGGCCGCCAGGCTGCGCGGCAGCACGCGAAACGCCACCACCTGATCTTCGACCGCCAGGCCGATCAGCGTTTCGGCAATGTCCTGCGGCGTCTCGTCGGCCAGCCGCCGGCGCAGCACGCCAAAATCACGGTCCGAAATGGCCGACGCCAACTCGATATGCGAGAAGGTGTGTAGCATCGTGGTTCCTCTCTATTCGTAGATACGCTGTGTGCATTGAACTGCGTGCGGCGTGCATAGCGAGGCTACGGCACGACAAAGCCGCAGCACACCGTTATGCACGTTCAGGTTCGTTTGCGCGCAGTGTCGTGAAACGTATCTACAAGAGGCAAAAAAATCGCCCCGGCGGCTCTACCGCATCGGGGCATTGGGCGTGAGCAGGGGATGCTCGATCACCACATCATGCGAAGCCGAGGCGAGACAGCTGGCAGATTGTTCCAGCGACACCGCGCCGCCGACGATGAGAACTACCGTCCATTCGATTCCTCAGTAAAAGACGCTCCGCAAGCAGAACCCAGCCAACGCGAACGTGTGTCGATCGCGCTCACTGGCCCAGCCTTTGAACACAACAAACCTGTTTGCAGCATCCACGCCACACGTCTACAGCTTGTCGAGGAGCATTCCTGTGAAGTCTATCACACGCGGCACTATACGACTGGGCGCGGCGTTTGTCAACTGCCAGGCCCGCCCGGCGGCGCACGAGCCGCCGCGACGACGCCAGATTTATCGCAGCAGCGCCACCAAGGCCTGGCCAGCCTCGCTGAGTTCGCGGCCACGGCGCGTGCCGAAGGCATAGGTGCGGCGATCGTCGGCTCCTCGCAGCGCCAGGGCGTGCAGCGCGCCCGCCGCTACCTCGCGCCCGATCGCAATACCCTGAATCAGCGCGACGCCCAGGCCGGCCTCGACGCAGCGCTTGATCGCTTCGGTTTCAGCCAGCTGCGTACAGGTCTCGGCCTCCAGCGCGGCGGCCCCAAGCACCCGTTCCACGCTGGCGTGCAGCGCCGAACCTGGCTCGCGCGTGAACAGTGGGCGGGCGCGCACCTCGTCCACCGATACCTCCTCGCGGCTGGCCCACTCGTGCTGCGGCGCAACAATAACAACCAGGTGATCGTGGCGAAAGGGCGTGATCGCCAGCTTGGGGTGCTCGGCAGGCGAGCCAACCAGCACGAGATCGACTGTGTCGGCGGCGACAAGGTCGAGCAGCTCGCCGGTGTTGCCCACACTGATATGCACCTGATAGTGCGGGTGTTGCGCGCGGTACCGGCGCAGCAGGTCGGGCAGCAAATACGTGGCCAGGGTCGGCCCGATGCCCAACCGTAGCGTGCGGCCAGCCAGCCCAGCAGCGGCGCG
>JACMIM010000694.1 GCA_014381165.1 Roseiflexaceae bacterium | reverse complement strand
TGCTCTGCGAAGCTGATGCTCATGGCGTGCATTGCGCTTTTGGTATGCGAATAGTGCGGCAGTCCGACAAAGCGACGCTCGGCCTGGAGATTGGCGAGGTCAATCGGCTGCGGCATACCGCCGCTGACGGTGATCACCCGCGCTGGTCGACTGGCCGCGAGCACGTCGCGCAGGAGGTGGGTGAGCAAAAATGGTGCAATCACATTCACTGCGAAGTCGGCCTCGATGCCGTCGCTGGTAAGTCGCCGCTGCGTCTCGAGCAGGCCCGCATTGTTGATCAGCACATCGAGCCGCGCATGATTGGCCGTGAACGCCGTGGCCACCTGGCGCACCCCGGCCTGAAGCGACAGATCACCAAGCAGCAGCGTGACATGCGGGTTCCCGCTGGCCCGCTGGATTGCGGCCACGCCCGCCTCGCCCCGCGCTTTGTCGCGCCCCGTCACCACCACCTGGGCCCCCAGCTTCGCGATGCCGATCGCGGTCTGCTGGCCGATACCGCCCGTGCCGCCGGTGATAAGAACCGTTTTCCCTTGCAGAGTCATAGGTATCCCTTTCTCAAGCCTGTTCGTACGAGCCAGGATGCTGCTGATTGGTTCATGTCATTCGTGCCCTATATAATAGGAGCCTACTGATATAGTCAAAAAAAGGTGCAGTACCCCCCCACGCTACCAGCATGCAGCGTGCAAGGCGTGGCCAAGAGCTGGGGCGCTCCTGTGCTCCGCAGGTATGCGACGCTTAGTGTGGCATATGCTCCACAACTGCATCGAGGTTACACGCCACACGGCCCAGCCAATCGCACAGCAATGCCTGTTCGGTAGCCGAGAAGCCAGCTATAATCTGCGCCTCCATCCGTGGCATGAGGGCAGCAAGCGCCTCGCTGACGGCGCGCCCATGCGCGGTCAGGACGAGCTGCTTAACCCGTGCATCATCGGCGCTTACCTGACGCATCACCAGATTGCGTTCCACCAAACCATCGACAATACCGGTGAGCGTTGGCGATGTGACACCAAGTTGCTCGTGAAGCGTGCGCTGCTCGATCGCGTGGTGCTGCCAGATGGCGCGTAGGGCCTGCGCCTGCGGCCCGGTGATGCCATGGGCGGCAAATGCGGTATCGTAGGCCCGCCGAACCGCCAGATGCACCCGCTTTACGAGTAACAGAAGCTCACTACAGGCTGATGTGGGTTCCATAGGCTCCTTTTAAGTAGGCCCCTACACAATACAGCGCTTTGGTCAAGCTGTCAAGTAGTACACCTGAGGATTGGTAAACGAATAGGCCAAACAGGATCAGTTCAAGCGTAGAGAGCAGCACACAAGCAGCGGCACAGCTGCCCGGTTTTGCCCTTGATAGCGTGCAAGCGCAGACTACGACGCAGATGGTCAAGGCGTATCCGACCAGCGAGTCGCCGGTGGCCCGCAGTGCCCGTCCCCCTTGATGCACGGCATAGTACTGACACGCGGCGGCCGCACAATTTGCCAGTCAGCGCTCAGCGCGTCCGCTTGTTGCTGCATGTAAGGCGCTTCTTTTGTGCTGTTCCAACTGCGTGCAGCTCACTTTCGCCCAGCGCCTGACAGATCTGCTTGTTGCGGAAACAAGATCGCACAGATGAAATTCATAGAATGCTTTCCTTTAGGCGCGGAAACCCAGCAGCTTGAGCGCTGGGAGGAGCGCCCTGCTTTAGCGGCTTTAACCCAAAATTGTACAGATGTTCGATACGTAGTATCCTTGCTTCATGAACGAAACCGCCTCCACCCCAACGGTATGCTGTAAGTTGTCTCTAGCTATGGCGGATGACGCCGTATTGCGGGCGACCCAAACTGCCTTTAACCAGGCGGCTTCGTACTGTGCGCGAGTGGCGTGGGACGAAGAGATCACGAACAAAAATACGCTCCATCAGATTGTTTACGGCCCAACTCGTGTCACGTACGGGCTTGGGGCACAACTGGCCTGTTGTGCCAGGGATAAAGCTGCTGAGGCCGTCCGAGCGGTTCGTGCCGCACCTGAGCGGCGAGACCGAAACACCGACGCCGTGATCACGAAAACCTGCCCCACGTTCCGTGATGACGGCTCGGTGCGCTACGACGCCAACTCCTACAAGCTCAAAAGCCTTGATCGGGTCTCGCTCAACACGCGCAGCGGGCGGGTAACTGGGCAACTGGTGTTGGGCGACTTCCAGCGGGCACATCTCTACGATATGAGCTGGAAGATTGGTGGGGCAGAGCTGTTTCGACGGGCGAACGTCTGGTATCTGGGCATCACCCAGACAAAGGCCGACCCTGCTCCCGCCGAGCCGACTGGCTGGTTGGGGGTTGACCTGGGCATCGTAAACCTTGCCACGGACTCGGACGGTGAGACGCATACCGGCACGGATGTCGAGCAGACTCGCCAGTGGTACATGCGGCGACGGACGGCACTGCAACGAGTTCGCACAAAGTCGGCCAAACGCCGCTTGAAGCGGCTGGCGGGACGGCAGCGTCGATTTCAGAAGCACACGAATCACCGAATCAGCAAGCGCCTTGTGGAGCGTGCCAAACGCACCGCACGCGGGATTGCCCTCGAAGCGTTGAAGGGCATTCGCGAGCGGGTACGGGTTCGTGGCACCGCGCAACGCGCACGACACAGCAACTGGGCTTTCGCCCACCTTCGGGCCTGTATCGTCTACAAAGCGCAACGGGTAGGTGTGCGCGTGGTCGTCGTTGACCCGCGCTCCACCAGCCAACGCTGTAGCAGGTGTGGGCATACGGAGCGGGCGAACCGGCGTACCCAAGCAGTTTTCTGTTGTGTCGTGTGTGGACATGCGGCTCCTGCCGACTACAATGCGGCAATCAATATCGAGCGGGCTGCCGTCAAACAGCCTATGGTGTCCAACCCAACACAATCGCGTTCGGGTTGAGGCGCAAGCCCAGGAGCTTTAGCCCTGGGTATTTGACCAAAGATTTCTAGATTTAATTAGAGCAGGCTACTTTGATGGCGAATAAATATCTACCCAATACAAATGATACCCATAGCCTGATATTAGACAAAAAGAGAATCCGTGCGAATCTGCGTGAATCCGCGCCTAGTCGCGATCCCCTATCAGCGCCGCCGCTCGCTCGGCCCCGCCCTCTGCGCCGATAGCTGCGCCAAGCGCTGTGGCCCGCGCCCCCATGGCCTTATCGCTGATCGCTGCGCCGATCGCCGCTGCCAGCCCGTCGGCACTCAGCGCGGTGCGCAGGATGGGCGGCGGGCTGACGCCGAGGCTGTGCAGCCGCCCAGCCCAGATCCGCTGGTCGCCGAAGAAGGGTACCAGCACAGGCACGACCCCGGCCCGCAGGGCTGTGGCCGCTGTGCCCGCCCCGCCGTGGATCACCGCCGCCGCTGTGCGCGGAAACAGCCAGCCGTGGGGCGTCGAGCCGATGCGTAGC
>JACMIM010000693.1 GCA_014381165.1 Roseiflexaceae bacterium | reverse complement strand
GGGTAGTGGACGCCGAAGTAGACCCGCGAGAGGCCGATGAAAAACACCGTCAACGCCGCCGCAAGCACGATTTCTACTTGCCAAAATCGGCGCTTGACCATTCGAACGCCGACAAACGCCAGCATGCCAATTGCGGCAATCGAATCCATCGCGTGGCCGCTCGGGAAGCTATAGGTGGCGAGCCGGATTGGCCCCTCGAACAGATCCGGTCGTGGACGCTCGAAGATCGCCTTAAGGAGCAGATTTAGCAGCCCGGAGCCGCCAGTTGCCAATACCAGCCCGACCGCATCGATCCAGCGCCCGGAGCGCAGCAGCAGGTAAACGGCCACAGCGGACAGCGCTGCCAACATCCAAAATTCGCCAATCGTGGTGAAAAACAGCATAAATCGGTCGGTGGTCGGCCCCCAGTAGTTGTGCAGCCACGTAATTATCGCTTCGTCAATGGCGACGAAGCGATCAGCGAACACGCCCCGAGCGAGCCAGGCAAAACCTATCGTGAGCAGCACACACAAGATCGCGCCGATCAGTGTGCTGGTACTCAGCGCCCCCAGCGGTAGCCAGCGCTGCGCCTGTTGCGGCGAGCCGGGCTGGGGTGGCGACTGTATATTAGCCATCGAACGCTCCTACCCTTGAACGGATGGATACGTTCTTAGCAAAACGTGTGCCGTGATCTGAGACGCGCGACGTGAGCGTGCGACCGCCTGCCGCCTGCCGACGCGGGGTATTGTTTACCTATAGCGGGTGATGCACCTTCAATCAGCGCCTTTTTTGTTTGCATTCTGATGTGCATTATAGATATGCTGCTGTGCATATGCCAGCCCACTCTGGAGCGAACCGCGGGTGACAATGTCGCGCATGTCGATCCCTAGCCCAACGATGGTCTGGGCGACTTCGGGACGAATTCCACTCAGCACAACATGGGCGCCCAGCAATTTCACGGCTTGTGCCGCACGAATAAGCGCGCTCGCCACCTGTGTATCAACCACCGGAACCCCAGTGATGTCGATGATCGCGATCTGCGCATGATTCTCCGCCACACCGGTCAGCAGTGCCTCAATAATTTGCTGGGCACGCACATCATTAATCGCGCCGATCAGTGGCATAGCCACCAGGCCGCGATCCAGGGGAATCAGTGGGGTTGAAAGCTCGCGAAGCATAGCATTCTGTGCTGCAATCAACTGTTCCTGTAACGCGACCTGGGCGTGTTCGGCCTGCTGTTGCGCCGTAATATCGTGGACAATTGCCGCCATTGCCGTCGGATTGCCCGCGCTATCGCGAATGAAGAGCGTCGTTTCGTGGCCGGCGAAGAGCGTTCCATCCTTGCGGAGATGGCTGAGCACCCCTTGCCAAAAGCCGTGCGCTTGGACGACCTGGAGAATCTCACCCATATGAGCATGCTCCGACATGGGGAAGAACTCCGGGATGTTCATGCCAATTGATGCCTCGCCATGGCCGTAGAGGGTTTTAAACGCCGGATTGGCGTAGGTTAAAACGCCCTGCAAGTCGGTGACGACGATGGCATCGGGGGTGTTCTCGACGAGCAGGTAGAACATTTGCAAGGCGGCGAGCTGGTGTTGGCTTTCTTCGTAGCGGCGCATCCACAGCTGCTC